>DPFD01000263.1 GCA_003534175.1 Chitinophagaceae bacterium | reverse complement strand
ACTGAGCGGTGGCGGATATTTTAAAATCATCAACCAAAGCGTTCCTCAGGCACTGAGAAACCTGAAATATACTGAACAGGAAATTGCAGATATCGTTCACTACGCCAAAGGGCACGCCACGTTAAAAGGTGCACCTTACATCAATGAAGAAACATTGATGCAAAAAGGATTCACTGCTGAAGACCTGCAAAAACTCAATGCAGCTTTGGGCAGCGCCTTTGAACTGGGCTTTATCTTCAACGTGTACACCCTGGGTGAAGCCTGCCTGCAACGTTTAGGATTTACTCCGGCTCAGTACAATGATTTCGGATGGAGCATGCTGGAAGCACTGGGCTTCACCGACGCACAAATTGAAGAAGCCAATGTGTACACCTGCGGTACCATGACAGTTGAAGGCGCTCCGCATCTGAAAGCCGAACACCTTCCGGTATTTGATTGTGCCAACAAATGCGGCACCATCGGCGAGCGTTACATCCATGCTCATGGCCACATCCGTATGATGGCTGCAGCACAACCTTTCCTGAGTGGTGCCATCAGCAAAACCATCAACCTGCCCAATGAGGCAACTGAAGCAGATATTGCTGATTCCTACCGCTTGAGCTGGGAACTCGGATTAAAAGCGTGTGCGCTTTACCGTGATGGTTCTAAACTTAGTCAGCCGCTGAGCAACAAATCAGATAAGAAGAAAAAAGATACCGAGAAGGAAGCTGAAGCAGAAAACGTTGCAACACAATCTTCACCGTCGTTCATTGAAATGGATAAATTAACGGTGGAAGAGTTGCTGGAAGAAATCAACAACCGTGTACAGAAAAGTGCTGATACTTCACTGAAGCGCCAGCTGGCCATGATTGTTGAAAGACGTTCCCTGCCTGCAAAACGCAAAGGGTTTACGCAGAAAGCAAAGATTAACGGACAGGCACTGTTCCTGCGTACCGGTGAATACAACGATGGTACTCTGGGTGAAATCTTCATCGATATGTCGAAGGAAGGAGCCACCATGCGCAGCATGCTCAACTGTTTTGCAATTGCTGTTTCCATCGGATTGCAGTACGGTGTTCCATTGGAAGAATACGTTGAAAAATTTGTGTTCACCCGCTTCGAACCGAGTGGCATGGTAGATCACCCAAATATCAAATCATCTACCTCCATCATTGATTTCATGTTCCGATGCCTGGCGTATGAATACCTCGGCCGCACCGACCTGGTACATGTACTGGAAAAACCGGAACTCGAAAATACCGGAACGAAAGAGTGGGATACGGTAACTCCGCCTACCATCGGTGAACAATTGCCTGAAATGAGCACCGTGCGCCTCGTGAGCACCACCACATCCGTAAAAAGCACCGCGCCCAAACAGGGAATGGATGCAGTAAGTGCCGCTAACAAATCAATGCAGGGAGATGCACCCGCCTGTAACGTATGCGGACACATTACCGTTCGCAGCGGTACATGCTATAAATGCCTGAACTGTGGTAATAGTCTTGGATGTAGTTAGTAGGTAAAAACTAACCGCTTAAAGGAGCCATTTCGAAAGATCTGGCTCTTTTTTTATTTCCTGCGTTGTTCGCGCTGAACAAAATCGCGCAGGTAACTGCAAGTATTATACGCTTCCAAATAAAAACGTGTTTTACCAAAATCAGCCACCAACTGAGGAAAATGCACATTCATTTTAAATTCGGTGGAGTACAGTTTATACGCATTGCTGTAAGTGTCATACTCCGCCCGCCAGTTATATTGCGGTTGCTGCGTTTGCTTTTGTGCACATTTGGCCATCATAAACAGGCAGCGGGCTTTAAACTCCTTGTCTTTACTAGCCTCCATGGCATGTTTAAAGGTATCATGAGCAGCAAACACGCCATAATATTCTCTTTTGAAATAATCAGCATCTTCAGGGATAAAGTATCCGTCGCTACCTGAACGGAAATACTCTACTAACTCCCACGCGTACCCGTAGTACGACATATTGTAGAGGCCCAGTGCCATTTTATAAAGGTATGCCGCCTGATTTTTTGATTTCACGCTGCTCAGTTCCTGTAGACGCAGCATCTCCCTTGCAAATTCCAGCTTGGTGGTGGTAACGGTTTCATCCGAAAAAACCTCCTCCCTGTCGTACAGTAAATCTTTAAACGGATCTTTATGGATGGGATACGCTCCTTCAGTTGATTTCTGCAACCATGCAACGGCATTCTTAAAATCATGCTCGCGCAGGTAGGCGGTGCCTGCAAAATCAACCACATCGGCCAGCCGGATGGAATTGTGCTGCATCAGAAAACGATTGAAAGCGGTGGGATTTTTTTCAGTAAACAGATCATACATTTTATGTACATCCTCCGCTGTAAGTTTGTTGCGCACGTGGGTTATGCCGGTTCCGTCTCCGTATATAGAGTACGCCGCACCAACTGCCAGCGCTTCTTTCAACCGGTTACCTTCAGCATGGTATTTCTTGGCCAGTACTACATTCATCAGATTTCGGTATAACTGTATCCAGCGCTGTGGCTGTTCATACTGAATACCGTTTCTGTTTTTTTCATCCAACGCCTTATTCAATGCCCACTGCAATGAAGGCAGTAGTTTTTCTTCCGTAGCCGCGTTCATCACCTGCGATTCATTCAATGCTATCATCAAGTGGGTGAAGGTCCATTGATCTTTCACTTTTTCACTCATCCTATACCGTTCTCCTTCCTGAATCATTTGATTGGCTTTGGTAAAATCCTGAACCATCATGTACAGGTAGGCGGCACCGGTAGCGTACAGTCCTCTGTTCTTCACCCTGGCATCTCTCGACCACAGGCTCAGCATATCCGCCAGTTTAAACACATCCTGTTGTTTTTCCTGCATGGTGCGTGCGGATGCATCATCTTCCCAGAAATAATAAAAATCATATCCGCCTTTCTTTCCATGCAGGTAAGGCGAATAAAATGTTTCTTCCATTTTATTGATTTCCCGAACAGCCAGCACTTCAAGGGCTGTGGAAGCCGGGGCGATGCGGTGCATTGATTCCAAGATATGGATAGCCGGACCCTGCGTTGCAAAACCAAACAAGGCCATCATATCGGCCCGTTCCGCATCATTTTTACAAAATGCCAGATACTGATCCATCGGTTGAGTGGGATCAATGCTCCACCTGAAACTCAGATAGTTCGACTCCCGCTTGGCATTGCCGGCGCTGAATGCTTTACTGAAAATGTATGCCGCCTCTTCCCGCTGCCCCAGTTTATACAGGGCACCTCCTTTCTGGGCCAGGCTGAGGTACTGCAATACCGACGGGTACTTATTTGGGGCTACGAGGCTATCGTACAATGATACAGCCTCTTCGTATTGTCCATTGTAATGAGCAAGCCTTACTAACTGGTACGCGTACCTGAGTTTATAAACATCTTTTTTAGCTTTGCCATAAAGCTGCAAACCCTCTTTGAGTAACTCACTCATCCGGAGGCTGTCGCGGTTGATTGCATCCCATTCGTACTCACCTCCCGTAACATACGGCTCCACTCTTTTGGCGAAGATGAGATAGCCCAGCCCTTCGCGGTCCTTGCTTTTACGGAAATAGTTCGTCATGCTGTTCTGCATCAATGCAGTGTCTGACAACTGAAACTTTTTCTTTCCTAACTGTTGATACAACTCAGTCATGGATTTCAGGTGGTCTCCCATGATGAAGGTTGCAGCATCAGTTGCTGTAACCGACGGGCCGGTGTAACGCACCCATTCCTCAATCAGCTGATCAGGCGCCGGGTCTTGCTCGAAACCATCGTACAAAAAGGAATATCCTGTATAATAAAAAGGACGATAGGCTTTATCCTCTTCCCACTGGTCGGCATTAAAGAAATGCGCATAATAATCGTATGGATCTACTCCGGGTCCGCAGCCAATCATATTCTGAGGAACAGCAGAAAGTGAAACACTAACGCAGGCTATGGTAAACAGCTTCCAGTTCATGGGTGGTGTATTTATTTAAAATTACTGTATCCAAATGGTAGAGTGAAACAGAAAATGAATCGTTAGAAAACTTTCCCTGCAACAGTGAGGCAGCCTGGAGAATATCCTGTACTTCACTGCTTTCTATACGCAGGAGGTCGTCTTTCATTAACGCATATCCGAAAAGGGTGGTGTCCTTCAAAACACGGTAACTGTTGTTGCCGGTTTTCTCCGAAATGCCTGCAATGGCGTTGGGATTGTTCAGCTGCAGCAGGCCGGCATATTGCTGATTCCTGAAGAGTACCGCCCACCCAAACAACGGAAAAGCCACATCTACCGGTAACGCATAAGTACTGAATCCTGTAGTATAGCGCTGCACTTCCTGCGGATCGAGGATGGAGTTACGGGTTTCAATACTTTTGATGTTGCCCATGTTGTAACACATCAGCAACCCTCTGGAAACCGGCGGCACACCGGTAGCATTTGCATACTTCAACTGATGCAACCGAATGGTGGCGGAATACGTACGGGTTGAATCCAGTTGCTGCAGTTTTTCCAGTAACGCAAAGTAGCGGCTTTTAGATGTTGCATTCCAGTCGCAATCTATTTGTATCTGGACGGAAGGTTTCGCCTTCAGCATAGTATGGGTAGACGAAATCAACTGAAGTATATCTTCAGCCAGTGCGGGTATCTGTGCATCACTCATCCTCAGCATGGTTTCATTGGTGATAAAAACCGTAGGGATGATTTGCTGTGGCAGGTTTTCCAGTGTAACGCCCCTGCCCGGACGCAGCGGTGCCAGCGGAACCGGTTGTTGCGTGGTGGCATCCCAGGCCACATCGAAATACCGCACATATAAGGTGTTCACCTGCAGGGAATCCAGCCAATCCGCCTCAGCCGGTGAAATGTGAAAAACCGATTTCCAGTAATAAAAGGCACGATGTATCTTTTTCTCCGCCGGTTTGGAAGTGCACGACCAACCCGCACACCACATGCAGGCTATCACAAAGCATATTTTTTTAAATGGAAACAAGTCAGGCGATTGAATGGCAATATATACAATGCTTCGGTGAAACCATAATGATATACGGCATTTAAGAAAATTGTAGCAATTAGGAGGTAGGCGGACCTGCTATCAAAAATTACAGTAGAAAAGGGGGAACTATTATCTTTGCAGCCTTATGGCAAACGACGCGAAATTATTTCAGGATATCATTGCACACTGCAAGGAATACGGTTTCATCTTTCAATCTTCGGAGTTATACGACGGCTTAAGTGCTGTGTATGATTACGGGCAAATGGGGGCGCCACTCAAGAAAAATCTGAGGGATGCCTGGTGGAAAAGCATGACGCAACTGCACGACCATATTGTGGGCATTGACGCCGCCATATTTATGCATCCCACCACCTGGAAAGCGAGCGGACACGTTGATAATTTCAGTGATCCGATGATTGACAACAAAGACAGCAACAAACGCTACCGGGTGGATCACTTACTGGAATCGCATGCCGAAACCTTGCCTGAAGCAGAGGGCAAAGCCCTGCTGGATACCATGGATCAGCTGCTGGCGGCCAATGATTTTGACGGATTGAAAAAGTTGATTGAAACCCAACAGATAAAATGCTCGGTGAGCAAAACCTGCAACTGGACAGATGTGCGTCAGTTTAACCTGATGTTCAGCACACAAATGGGCAGTGTGGCCGGAGATGCCGACACCATTTACCTCAGGCCCGAAACCGCGCAGGGCATTTTTGTGAATTTCCTGAATGTACAGAAAACCGGACGCATGAAGATTCCGTTTGGTATTGCACAAACCGGAAAGGCTTTCAGAAATGAAATTGTGGCGCGTCAGTTTATTTTCCGGATGCGTGAGTTTGAACAGATGGAGATGCAATTCTTTGTGCGTCCCGGCACTCAGATGGAATGGTATGAATACTGGAAAGATCATCGTAAAAAATGGCTGGAAAGTATTGGTATTCCTGCAGAAAAACTGCGCTACCACAACCATGTGAAACTCGCACATTATGCAGATGCCGCCGTAGATATTGAATTTGAATTTCCATTTGGATGGAAAGAACTGGAGGGCATACACAGCCGGACTGATTTTGATTTGAAGCAGCACCAGGAATACAGCAAAAAGAAAATACAGTATTTCGATAACGATTTGAATGAAGCCGGGAAACCCATTGGTAACTACATACCGTATGTGGTAGAAACATCGATCGGTTTAGATCGTTTATTCCTTACCGTTATCAGCATGAGTTACCGGGAAGAACATTGGAAAAAAGAAGATGGAACCGATGACAGCCGCGTGGTGATGAAACTTCCTGCGGCCCTGGCTCCGGTGAAACTGGCGGTACTGCCCTTGTTGAAAAAAGATGGCCTGCCCGAAATTGCGCGTGAACTCATGACTGAATGCCGGCCCCATTTTCAATGCTTTTATGAAGAGAAGGATGCAATTGGCAAAAGATACCGCCGCATGGATGCCATTGGAACGCCTTTCTGTGTAACCATTGACCATCAAACAAAAGAAGACCAGACAGTCACCATCCGCTACCGCGATGACATGCGCCAGGAACGCATTCCCATGTCACAGGTGAGGACGAAGGTGATGGAGTTGATCAACGGATAGATTTTTACAGCTTCAGAGGTTTTGTTTCTTCAGCAGATTAACGCTTATCCATAAAAAAAGGTATAGAATATCATCATCCTTTTAAGGGAGCAATACACACCATGCAATGATTTCCCGATTCAGAAGTTGATATGTATGGAAATATAATTGGAGCCATAACCCGCTGCACTCATCAACACACCCCTACACCCCTACCCGTACAGTTCCTGATGAATGCATTTCCGGCTGAAACCTAATTCCTGAATGCGCTTTTTAGCCTCATCAATCATATCCTTCCATCCACATAAATAAAATGCTACATGGCATTCTTCCGCACAACCCTTTTCAGTAATCTTGGGTTTTAAAATATCTTCATAAATCTGATGTACATATCCTGTTTTCCCTTCCCACTCTTCGCGGGATAAGGTAGGCCAGTAATGAAAATGTGGGATGAGTTCCGTGAGATGGCGCATATCTTCGTAGTACAGTAAATTCTCGCGCCTGCGGGTGCCAAACAGTAAATGAATGCCCTGGTGAGGTACATTGTGTATGGCAATGTGATGCAACATACTCCGAAACGGCGCTATGCCAGTACCGGTACAAATGAAGAACAATTCTTTCTCAATCACATCCGGCAAAGTGAAAACGCCCAGTGGCCCCATAAAGGTAAGCGTGTGCCCTACACTCACCTCATTGAATAAATACCGGGTGCCCGCACCACCTTCCAGCAATACAATGCACAACTCAAACACATTGGTGCCATCAGGCCAACTGGCAATAGAATAACTCCTCCAGCGTTTATTGGGCTTTTCATGTATCGGCAAATCCAGTGTTACAAACTGTCCGGGTTTAAACTGAAAATCCTCCATACCCTCCACCTCAACAAAAAACCTGCGGGTACCTGCAGCGGCCGATTCAATTCGAATCACTTTTCCGGTATGCCATTTCTGATTACCCATAATCAGCAGGAAGTTACATTAAAATAATGATTTAAGTATGGATGATCTGCCGGGAAGTTTATCTTTGCAGCCGCCTGATGTTGCATTGAGTTTATGATGAATCTGGAAGATCTGAAAAACAGGTACCTGAACAACCCCCACTGCTTTTCCATTGCAGACCGGATTA
>DPFD01000158.1 GCA_003534175.1 Chitinophagaceae bacterium | reverse complement strand
TGGCTAAGCAATGCCGGACAGAACGGATGGAACAACCGTGCCCCTGAATGGAACTTTGGTAAATATGTAATAGATGAAACCGGGCGATTAACGCATTACATTGAACATGCGGTTGACCCGCTGGATACACGGTTAATTCAGGCCTTGTCTTAACCTTACAACGGACATTTCTGGTGATAGTCGATGATTTCTATCGGTGTTCTTTCAAACTCGTACCCTTTATAATATTCCAGCATTTCATCCAGCACGGCTTCCACGGCTTGCATTTCAGGCAGTGTTACCAGTCTTGAACGGAATTCTTTGATATTCGGTAAGCCCTTCAGGTAGTTGGTATAATGCCGGCGCATTTCGTTGATGCCCACCACCGGTCCTTTCCATTCCACCGAACGATATAAATGTTTTTTACACACCGCCACTCTTTCTTCCAGTGTGGGGGCAGGAAGCACTTCGCCGGTATCCAGAAAATGTTTGATCTCTCTGAAAATCCAGGGATATCCAATGGCAGCACGGCCAATCATAATTCCATCTACCCCGTATCTGTTCTTGTATTCACGTGCTTTCTGCGGACTGTCGATATCACCATTCCCGAAAATAGGAATCTGGATGCGCGGGTTGTTCTTCACTTTTCCAATCAGCGTCCAGTCGGCTTCTCCTTTGTACAGCTGGCAACGGGTTCTGCCATGAATGGCCAGTGCTTTAACGCCCACATCCTGTAACCGCTCAGCTACCTCTTCAATATTTTTTGACTGATCATCCCACCCCAGCCTGGTTTTAACGGTTACCGGCAGGTTGGTACTCTTCACAACGGCCTCGGTTAAACGCACCATGAGGTTGATGTCTTTTAATACACCGGCACCGGCACCTTTACTCACTACTTTTTTAACCGGGCAACCGAAGTTTATATCCACCAGATCGGGCTGAACGGTTTCGCAAATCCTGGCACTTAGCGCCATGGCTTCTTCATCCCCTCCAAAAATCTGAATACCAAAAGGTCGTTCCTCTTCTGAAAAGTCGAGCTTTTTACGGCTTTTCATGGCGTCGCGGATCAATCCTTCACTGCTGATGAATTCACTGTACATCAAATCGGCTCCGTTGTCTTTACAAACAGCACGAAAGGGCGGATCACTTACGTCTTCCATGGGCGCAAGCAATAATGGGAATTCCGGTAGTGTAATGTTGCCTATTTTGGGCATTTAGTTATGTATATTGCGGCTGCAAAGTTACTATATATCCGGTGAGCATGCAATACAGAAGTTTAAAGGGTTTTACAGGCTGGGGGCAAACTGGCGTTTTAATAGCGCTTCTCGGCGCGGGGCTGATACTGGCATCCTTTGCCCAAATGCTGGTTTTGTCGCAGATAGACGGGATGAATGTTTCCCTAACAGAGGGTACTGAAGGGTTCATGGATAAGCTGTTACAGCCTCAACATGCCAATTACGTGAGGCTGATGAACGCTGCCGGTACTTTTTGTATGATGTTTCTGCCCGCGGTGGTATTCTCCCTGATTGTACACGGGAAAAGCTGGTTTTGGATGGGATTTAACCGCTGGTTTAATGTTCAGCAGCTCATCATCGGGTTTGCGCTCATCTTCTTTGCCAATCTGATTGCCACCCCAATGGCAGATTTAACCAAAAGCTTCGTGGCAGGATTTCCGGAACTGAACCAAATAGCTATAAGCCTGGAAGATGATTATGAACGTCAGGTAAAGGTATTGGCAAACCTCACGGGCTGGGGCGAATTCATCATGGCCCTCATCTTCATGGCCCTGCTGCCTGCATTGTTTGAAGAAATGTTTTTCAGGGGCACCATGCAAACCCTGTTCGAACGCTGGTGGGGGAAACCCATACTGGCGATTGTGGTAACAGCGCTTATTTTCAGCCTGATTCATGCCTCTGTGTTTCTTTTTATGAGCCGGGTGGTATTAGGGATAGTACTGGGATTGTTGTATTATAAAACCAGAAATTTGTGGGTGAACACTTTTGTGCATTTTGCCAACAACGCCCTGGCCGCCGCACAGTTGTTCTGGTATAATCAAACCCATACAGAGGTTAAGTTGGATGAAATAGATCCCCGGTTACCGTGGTGGACCATCCTCCCCACACTGATGTTAACCATTGGCGGATTTTACTGGATCAACCGCTATTCTAAAAACAACCGGTTACGCATAGCCGAAAAAGAAAAGGCATTAACAGAAATGGAATCAACCGGTAACCCATTTAAAAACACAACGGGTGGCATTGAATAAAGACATATTTAAAAAGCGCGCCATCACAGCGGTAGTGTTTGCTGTGGTTATGCTGACCGGCTTAATGCTGAACGGATATGCATTTGCTGTTTTGTGTGCCCTCATTGCTATAGGAGCCCTGAAGGAATTCTTTCAGCTGATGCATCTCATAAACCCTGAACGCGGCGGCATGAAGTACGTGCATGCCATTGTGTATATCGTTATACCAATTTTACTGTTTGCCAGTTTAGGATTTGCCATGCCCCATCCCGAGTATCTGCCCTTTCATGATCCGGTGATTCCCACCTTGCTGATGTGTTCCATCTGGATCAATGATACCATGGCCTACGTGGTGGGCTCCCTGATTGGCAAAACACCGTTCAGTGCTATTTCTCCTAAAAAAACATGGGAAGGAACTATTGGAGGCGCAGTGTTGTGTATAGTTGCCATGACCATTTTTGCCTGGTTTTATACCAAGATGATACACTGGAGCGATATGCTGGTCATCAGTGCCCTCTGTTCTGTGTTTGGAACGATGGGTGATTTGTATGAGAGTAAACTCAAACGACTGGCCGGTGTAAAAGACAGCGGCAGCATCCTGCCCGGGCACGGCGGTTTTCTTGACCGCTTCGATTCTCTCCTCTTTGCAGCTCCCGCTGTATGGCTTTACGTGCAGCTCTTTATGTATAAATAAGAGCGTACATTTGCTGCTTAAATACTGATCATGACCATTCACCATGAGGGATATAAATCAATTGCTTTAGCTACTTTAATTTTTGGAGCAATCAACCTCACCATGTTCTGGATATTCCGGGCACAGTATCCCTGGCTCTGCTATACCGTGCTTGCGCTCACCTTCATCCTGCTGTTGTTCATTGTTTCTTTTTTTCGGATTCCCAAACGCACCCTCACCATTCAGGATGGCAGCATCATTGCCCCGG
>DPFD01000055.1 GCA_003534175.1 Chitinophagaceae bacterium | reverse complement strand
ATAGCCAAAACATCTTCAGCAGTAAAAATCGGGACTTTCGGAGCTTTGTACTTTGAGATTTTGAAGTCTCTTAATTTGTTCCCGAAATAGTTTAGAAATGATGCAGAGTATGTACTATCAGACAATAATGTCAACATCGCGATATCCCTGGCGTTGGTGTAATCTTTTTTCTTAATAGCTTCCTCGTACAATGGGTAAAATGCAGGAACTTCATTGTAACCTACAGCAAAACCAGCAAACTTATCTTCGGCCAATACTACTTGTGGCATTTCTGCATATAATGTTTGAAGGTTCGAGTGTAACCTTGCCCTCTCCTTATCAGAATATTCTCGGTTCAACAAACTCTTTATTGCAAATAAAACCGGAAATGTTTTGGCCATTAAGATAACCTCTCTTTTTTCAGGAAAACGTTGCTCCAAACGATCAAGGGCATTAATTGCCGTCAATCCTGCATACCGGAAATCCATTACATAATCCATCAACTGATCAAACCCGGCAGTAGCCGCTTCTTTCTCGAATTGTGCAAAAGCAGTTCCGGCGTTCAAAATATTTTGATTCGGAACGAAGACAACTTCATATCCTTTTTTTGTACTCACAACTTTGTATAACATTCGAGAGAGAAATGTAGCGTCCCCTTTATGCAATCCCGCTGCAGTAAAAGCCATTTCAAAAGGTTTTGCCATGTCCCAATGTTTAAGACCGGCAATGTCTTCTGAATCCATCCCATATTTTGCAGCAATTTTTTCGTAATAACCTTGTGGTGCAGCTTTCTTTATTTCCTCCTCTTTTTCATTAGGGTTAACAGAACGTGATGAGTTTTTCTTGCGAAGTGAATAATACTCCTCTAGGGACATGGGATTGATTGTATTTAACCATGTCATTTTATAAGGAGTGGATGAACTACCTGAACTAACCGGCCTGCTGGCACGCCACTTTTGTTCTTGAATGGCATATTCATTTGGCTTGTGATAGGCATCGCCGTATTGGCCTAATGCATTAATAGCAGTAAAAATGATCAGGACAAAGGTTGACAGTATTTTCATAATATGTAGAGTTACGCAAAATTAGATGAAACGCTATGTTGTAACGGAATATTGCAGGGATATTAATGAAAGGAGATCATTAATAAAATCTCTAAAATGTATTGTATGTTTCACCTGATGCTATCACATGTCAGGGAAATTATGTTTTGCTTTTTATCGATCCGTTATTTCAAATTCTAATGCCCCATTTTTTGAAAATAAAACTCATGAGCCAGGCAGGCCCAATCATTAAAAACTGTACGTCTTTTAAAAAGGATGGCTTTTTCCCTTCAATGGAATGACCGTAGAATTGTCCTACCCACGCCAGTGCAAATAATACAAGCGCCGATGCCCATAACGGAAACGGACAAACGGTTTCCATCCAGTGGCAAATCACCAAACACAAACTGCTGAACAACAGCATTCCCAGGGCAATGGTTACCGACAGGCGCAGGTAATACAGTATCACGGCCGCCAGAACCACTATGGCTACGTTCAATGGAGGCCACGGCAGCTTTATGCTGTACAACAACGCAGTGATGGAGAAGAAGATCACCGGAACACAAATCCAGTGGATTATTTTATTGGTGTGGTTCTGATGACTTTCACCATACTCACTCAACCACGTATGAATATTTTTCATGATACAAGAAGTTGATTTTCAAGTTAATCACTTTTAAACAAAATAAATATCGTCTTTTTTTAGCCCAAATACAATATTGAAGCAAGCAGTGCGTTAATAGTGTGGTTTTTCATAGGATATTGGATTAAAACGGGCCGCGATTTCTATCGTGGCCCCTTATTTTTTAAGATACCCTCAATAAAAAACTCCCCGAAGGGAGCTTTTAAAATCAGAATCATTTATTTCTATCAGATAATCAGCATTGAATCGCCGTAGCTGAAGAAACGGTATTTGTCTTTAATAGCCTTTTTGTACGCTTCCATCATCAAATCATATCCTGCAAATGCGCAGGCCATAATCAACAGGCTGGTTTTAGGTAAGTGAAAGTTAGTCACCAGCGCGTCGGCAATGTTGAAGTTGTAAGGCGGGTGGATGAAGTGGTTTGTCCAGCCTTCGGATGGCTTCAGCAGTTTCTGAGCCGTATAAGATGTTTCCATAGCACGCATGGTGGTGGTACCGATGGAACAGATGCGGTGTCCGGTTTCTTTGGCTTTATTTACGATGGAGCAGGCAACCTCATCAATTTTATAATACTCAGCGTCCATTTTGTGTTTGCTGAGGTCTTCTACTTCAATCGGACGGAAAGTACCCAATCCGGTATGGAGGGTAACTTCCGCAAAGCGGATGCCCTGGATTTCGAGGCGTTTAATCAGTTCCCTGCTGAAGTGCAAGCCTGCGGTAGGAGCAGCCACAGCACCTTCGTGTTTGGCGTATACCGTTTGGTATCTTTCCTTATCTTCTTCATCGGGCTTGCGCTTAATATATTTAGGCAGTGGAGTTTCACCCATCATTTCCAGCACCTGCTTAAATTCTTCGTCGCTGCCATTCCATAAGAAACGGATGGTTCTGCCACGACTGGTGGTGTTGTCGATTACTTCGGCAACCAGCTCATCATTCTCTCCAAAATACAATTTGTTGCCTACGCGGATTTTTCTGGCAGGATCAACAATTACGTCCCACAGTTTGTTGGCTTTATTCAGTTCACGCAGGAGAAATACTTCAATCTTTGCACCGGTTTTTTCTTTGCGGCCGTACATTCTGGCCGGGAAAACCTTAGTGTTATTCACCACAAAAACGTCTTTATCGTCGAAGTATTCGATGATGTCGCGGAACTGGCGGTTTTCAATTTCACCGGTTTTGCGATGCACCACCATCATCCGGCTGTCTTCGCGTTTTTTGGTAGGGTTTTGTGCAATGAGGTTTAGGGGAAGGTCGAATCGGAATTGTGATAATTTCATGTAATACGCTGTGTTTTATGGTTTATCACATGCCCTGACTCTGTAATAAAATTACAGCGATATGCCTGTTTTGGCAGGCTGTTTATCATGTTACGGCATGATGTAAAAGTGGGCAAAGGTATATAAATTATGCCAATACTCCATATCGGCCCCGCCGGGTATTAAAATGGGTAAAATCCTGTGATTGCATTAATGCATGGCTGAGCGTAGGAGTTTTTGGGTGTACGGTTCAACAGGCGACCGGAACAGGGCGTTGGCTTCATTGATTTCTACCACACGGCCGTTTTGCATCACCAGGATGCGGTCGCTGATGTAATGCACCACCGATAAATCGTGCGATATAAACAGGGCACTGAATGCGTACTGTCTTCTGAGCTGTTGGATGAGGTTGAGAATGGATGCCTGCACGCGCACATCGAGGGCGGATACACTTTCATCAAACACGATGAAGGCGGGGTGGGTTGCCAAAGCCCTGGCGATGGCTATGCGCTGTCTTTGTCCGCCACTGAACTGATGCGGATACCTGGTGATGTGTTCCGGTAACAATTGAACCTGGTGGACCAGTTCCAAAATGCGTTCTTTTTTTTGCGCGGGACTGAGTGAGGTGTGCAGTAGCAGGGGTTCGTATAGAATCTCATACAGCGTCATCTGTGGATTCAGGGATGCGTAGGGGTTCTGGAACACCATCTGCATCTGACTGCGCAGTTTTCGCAGTTCGCGCCTGCTGCATTGGGTAAGGTCTGTTCCGTTCAGCCTAACGGATCCTCCGGAGGGCTCGGTTAGCTGAAGCAACATGCGGCCGAGGGTGCTTTTACCACAACCGCTTTCGCCCACCACACCGAGGATTTCGTTCCGGCGAATGGTAAAACTTACATCGTTCACGGCTGTGATTTCATTGGCTTTTTGCCCGAACATCCTTTTTCTTTCCCTGT
>DPFD01000173.1:1209-3279 GCA_003534175.1 Chitinophagaceae bacterium | reverse complement strand
TCGTTTGAATATGGTATTTCAGTTTCTGGCTGCGGCTGTTGCCCTTGTATTTATACTTCATGGCCTTGGCCCAGATGCGGCGTGCCACACGGCCTATCACACTGTACTCCGGATCCATCCCATTGCTGAAGAAGAAACTCAGGTTAGGGGCAAACTCATCAATCTTCATTCCGCGGCTGAGGTAATATTCCACATAGGTAAAACCATTGGCCAGTGTAAATGCCAACTGCGTAATCGGATTGGCACCGGCTTCAGCAATATGATATCCGCTGATGCTTACGCTGTAAAAATTCTGTACTTCATGCTGAATAAAATATTGTTGCACATCACCCATCAGTTTCAGTGCAAATTCTGTCGAAAAAATACAGGTGTTCTGTGCCTGATCTTCCTTCAGGATATCTGCCTGCACCGTACCGCGAAGGGTTTGGAGTGCGCGCGCCTTTATCTTTTCATACACATCAGCTGGTAATACATCTTTTCCGCTTAAGCCCAACAAACGCAGGCCAAGTCCGTCGTTTCCATTGGGCAGCGCTCCTTTCAATCCACCCTGAAAAGGTTCAACCGGTTTGCCATCCGTACCTATATACCTGGGCAGCGAGGCTATATCAAACTTCGACTCAATCAACCGGTTCACCTCATCACGCAAATTGTTTTCAAGAATGTATAATTCGCATTGCTGATCAATGGCAGCATTCATGAAGAAGGCCAGTAAGATGGGAGCCGGGCCATTAATGGTCATGCTCACGGATGTTTTCGGATCGCACAGGTTAAATCCGCTGTACAACTTTTTGGCATCATCCACCGTAGCAATGCTTACGCCGCTGTTTCCTACTTTACCATAAATATCCGGACGGTAAGCAGGGTCTTCACCATACAGTGTTACACTGTCAAATGCAGTACTCAGGCGCTTTGCGGGCTGTCCGTAGCTCACATAATGAAAACGTTTGTTCGTTCTTTCCGGGCCACCCTCACCTGCAAACATTCGCGTAGGATCTTCGCCCTCACGCTTCAGCGGAAACACCCCTGCAGTGTATGGAAATTCTCCTGGTACATTTTCCTGCAGTTGCCATTCAAGGATATCACCCCAATCAGCATATTTAGGCAACAACACCTTCGGCAGGCGTGTGCCGGATAAACTTGTATACGTCAGTGGCTGACGAATCACTTTGTCTCTTACCTGAAATTCATAAAAATCCTGTTCATAACGGTGAACCACAGACGACCATTGATCCATCAGTTTTTTGCATGACGGATCTAACCGGTCTTCCAGCTCCTTCACTTTGTTGTGTATGGCTTCGGCATTATCCTGCATCAGTTTCAGCGTGCCTTTCAGACAATACAGCGAGCTGGCAATTTCTTTTTGCTGACTCACCCACTGATCATATTCCCGAATGGTTTCAGAAATTTCTGACAAGTAACGCACCCTCGATGGCGGTATGATAATCGATTTACTGCTGGTATCTTTTGTATGAACAATATGTTCAGCCTGAGGAAATACCACTCCTGTTTTAGAAGAAATAATTCCCATCAACCTCGAAAACAATTCATTCACTCCGGCATCGTTAAACTGAGCCGCAATGGTACCCACCACCGGCAGTTCATCATCTTTCGCTTCCCATAAACCATGGTTTCGCTTGTATTGCTTGCGCACATCGTGCAGCGCATCCAGTGCATTGGCCTTATCAAATTTGTTGAGGCAAATCAGATCGGCATAATCGAGCATATTGATTTTTTCAAGCTGGGAAGGTGCTCCATATTCCGGAGTCATCACATACATACTCACATCACAATATTCCAGGATGGAAGCATCGCTCTGTCCTACTCCGGCGCTTTCCAGGATTATCAAATCGAAGCCGGCGTTTTTGCAAATGTTCAATGCATCTTTCACATGGCGGCTCAGTGAAAGTTCACTTTCTCTGGTAGCGAGGCTGCGCATGTAAGCCCTGGGGGAAGAGATGGCATTCATCCTAATCCTGTCGCCCAGTAAGGCCCCGCCGGTTTTTTTCTTGCTCGGATCTACAGAAATAACGGCAATGGTTTTATCTGGATAGGCATTCAGGTAACGTCGTA
>DPFD01000173.1:0-1181 GCA_003534175.1 Chitinophagaceae bacterium | reverse complement strand
ACACTGCTTTTCCCGGCACCGCCGGTTCCGGTAATTCCCAACACCGGATGTAATGGCAATGCTGAGTCATCCGCAGCATACGTACCGTTTTCCGCCTTGGTTATCAGGCGTGCAATCTGGCGGATATCCTTTTTTTCACCCAGTGTTAACGGCTGGTCATAATTTCCCTGTCCGTTTAAATTGAAACGACATTGATCAATTACATCCTGAATCATGCCTTCCAGTCCCATTTTGCGGCCGTCGTCCGGACTATAAATTCTTGTTATACCGTATGCGTGCAGTTCGTCGATTTCAGAAGGCAGGATGGTACCACCACCTCCGCCAAAAATTTTAATATGTCCGCATCCATTCTCTTCGAGCAGATCTTTCATGTATTTAAAAAACTCCACATGCCCTCCCTGATAACTGGTAATGGCAATACCCTGTACATCTTCTTCAATGGCACATTCCACAATTTCAGCAACACTTCTGTTATGGCCGAGATGGATGATTTCCGCACCCTTGCTCTGCATAATGCGGCGCATGATGTTAATGGCCGCATCGTGCCCGTCAAACAATGAAGCTGCTGTAACCAATCGTACTTTTTCTGTTGAAACCGTCATCTGTTCGTTTTTTTAAATACTGTTTATTTTAAATCCGGCTCAAAATTAATTCATTTTAAAAGTGAGCGCTGCAAATTCCTGAATGGATAAGGTTTCAGGTCTTCTTGAAAATATTTCATCTTTCAATTCTTCAGGAGCAAAAAGGCTCTTTACAGAATTGCGCATGGTTTTACGGCGTTGATTAAACGCTGTTTTCACCAGTAACCTGTAATGACGATCTGATCTGAAGTTTAGCTCCCGGGTTGTTCGGGTTAATCGGATCACCCCGCTCTCCACTTTGGGGGGCGGATTAAAACAGGTTGCCGGCACATTGAATAAATATTCTATATCATAATAGGGTTGAAGCAACGCGCTCAACACCCCAAAAGCCTTTGATCCCGGTACGGCAGCAGCACGCTGTGCTACTTCTTTCTGAAACATTCCAATCACCACCGGCACCTGATCTTTCCAGTCGAGAATTTTGAAGAGGATTTGTGTGGAGATGTTATAGGGGAAGTTCCCGATGATGGTAAACGATTCCTGAAATGGTACTTCCATATCCAGAAAACTCTGATGGATAAGATGAGGTTTCAGCGCAGG
>DPFD01000195.1:1582-14222 GCA_003534175.1 Chitinophagaceae bacterium | reverse complement strand
CTGCTGCGGGGTACCATGGTGTAATCAACGGCTATACTCGGACTTGCACCCCTTGAGGCAATAAATTCTTTCACTTTATTATCATCCGTAGCATCACCTTTTACGATACCGCTTTGTCCGATAAGTTTCGCAAAACTTTTCTCTTGTCCGAGCGAAGCCACTTTAAAAATGCCCACCTGATCGGAAGTTAAAAAAGTGAGTCTGTAAAAGAGGTAGGTATTATCATTTTTATCCGACTCGAATTCTGTGGCCGGTGCGGCAATGATCAGTTTTTTTCCGCTCATGGAGAATACTTCAAAAGATTTGGTCAGACCGAAATTTTGCTTTTTCACTTCCAGGTTTACATAGGGCTGGTCATCAACAAACACAGTTCCTTTTTTTAATTCTACTTTTTGTGCCTGCGCATTGATTGCAATGGCTGTCGTAATAAAGAGCGTGGAAAGATATTTCATGTGTTAAATTTAGCGGAAGTTATTGCAATAAAGAGTTCATTCTTCAAACTGGCTGTTAATGTGGTGCAAACACTTCCGTTGTTGTGTTTTTCGTTGCTCAGGCAAGTGCAGGGGAGGATGTTCGTTCATCCTGAGTACATATCCTTACAATCTGACTGATATAAACCACCTAAGGTTGAGGATAGCCCTTTTCATTAACTTTGTTTGATGGAAGATAAAATAAAACTGGTGGAATGTCCGCGTGATGCCATGCAGGGATGGCCTCATTTTATACCTACGAAACTAAAGGTAGATTATCTGAATGCCCTGTTGCGTGTGGGATTTGATACCCTTGATTTCGGAAGTTTTGTATCGCCCAAGGCTATACCACAAATGGCCGATACGGAAGAAGTACTAAAGGAGTTGGATACCACCGGAACGGCTACCTCATTACTGGCGATTGTGGCCAATACCCGCGGAGCGGCCAAAGCGGTTGAGTTTGATAGTATTGCTTATCTCGGATATCCGTTTTCCATATCTGAAACATTCCAGCAACGAAATACCAATGCATCGATTGAAGACTCTTTGATTACCGTGCGGCAGATGCAGGAACTATGTGTGCAGCATGATAAAAAAATGGTGGTGTATTTATCGATGGGATTTGGTAATCCGTACAACGATCCCTTTCATGCAGATATATTGCTGGGCTGGATGGAAAAACTGGTGCGTGAAGAAATTGGGATACTGTCGGTAGCGGATACGGTAGGGCTGGCAACGGCTGAAGAAGTATCCTCGGTGATGAAGGCGGTGATGAGTGCATTTCCAAAGCATGAAATAGGGGTGCACCTGCATTCCACTGCGGCCAACCGTTTGGATAAGCTGAATGCGGCCCTCGAAGCCGGGGTGCGTCGTTTTGACGGTGCCATCAAAGGCATCGGCGGATGCCCAATGGCCGGGGATCAACTGGTAGGAAATATGGATACGGAAGTGATGATCAGTCATTTCGAAAATATCGGATATACATTACCGATAGATAAACCCGCATTGCGCGATGCGGTACGTATGAGTGCTGAAGTATTTATTTAAATTGTTGCTATGCAGTTCAGGGCAGAGTTTTTTCCCAAACCATCAGTCGAAAAAATACATCACGGCCAGCCGTTGTTTTTAATTGGATCCTGCTTTACGGCAGAGATTGGGAACAAACTGGCGGCACATAAATTTTCCGTGCTGCAGAATCCGCATGGTATCGTATTCAATCCGGTAAGCATCGTCACGGCACTGCAGGATTATGCGGATGAAAAAACCTACACGCGCGACGATCTGTTTTATCATCATGAACTGTTTGGAAGCTGGCATCACCATACCCGTTTTTCCGACCCTGATGCCGGCAAGGCACTACAAAATATCAATACAGAGATTAAAGCTGCATCCGCTTTCCTGAAACAGGCCGACTGGATAATCATTACGCTGGGGTCAGCCTTTGNNTGAATCGGGAGCCATACAGGGCGTAGTTGCGAATTGTCATAAGGTGCCGGCCGACCGCTTTAATAAGCGATTACTTACGGCGCAGGAAGCTGCGGAGGCCATGCAACAAATGGTGAATACGGTAAGGCGTATACGAAAAGAGGCCCGCGTGATTTTTACGGTGAGCCCGGTACGGCATCTGCGGGACGGGTTCGTAGAAAACAACAGGAGCAAGGCCGTGTTGATTCAGGCGGTGCATGCTGTAGCGGAACAGTCCCATGTACAGTATTTCCCCTCTTACGAACTGGTGATTGATGATTTAAGGGATTATCGTTTTTTTGCGGAGGATATGGCGCATCCTAATTATTTCGCTACGCAGTATGTGTGGGAGAAATTTATATCTGTTTACATGGAAGCACACACGGTATCGTTGATGAAATCCATCCATACCATTCGCCTGGCCGTGCAGCATAAGCCATTTAATCCAACGGCCAAAGCGCATCAGCAGTTTTTGTTACAGCATATAGACAAAGCCCTTCAGTTGCAGGAAGCCCACAGTAATATTTCATTTCAGGAAGAAATGGATTATTTCAGAAAACAGCTGGCTTTGTATCATCCCGGTTAGTGGATACGGTCTCCGCGTACTTCCATGCTGTTCATCAGTTCCTTTTCATATTCAAGCCATTCCTTCCAACGGGTACGAACTGTTTTTTTGTCTACGTAATGTTCCGCGAGGTTAATAAACAAGGTGTAATGTCCGGCTTCGCTTTCCATAAACCTGCGATAAAACTTCCTGAGGTAGGCGTCTTCCATTCCTTCACTGAGTCTTTTGAAACGTTCGCAACTGCGGGCTTCAATCAGTGCCATGATCAGCATCTGATCGAGAAAGCGTTCCATCGGGCCGCCTCCCTTTTTTTGAAATTCGAGGAGTTTGTTTACGTAAACATCTTTACGTTGTCTTCCTAGCGTTAACCCACGCTTGTGCAACTCGGCCAGCACGGCACGAAAGTGTCCCCATTCTTCAGTAACAATCGGACTCAGTTCCTGCACCAACAATGTTTTTTCGGGGTTTTTCTGAATCAGTGAGATGCAGGTAGTAGCTGCCTTTTGTTCACAATAGGCATGGTCGGTGAGGATGTCGGCCAATTCCATTTCAGCCAGGTTCACCCAGCGTGGATCGGTGGGTAATTTTAAACCTAATATATTTCGGGTGTGTTCGCTCAGTACTTCCTTTTTCATACCGCAAAAGTAAACAAAGCCTGCACATATCTATCCGGGATAAAGAGTTGTGCATTTTCATTGCATGATCACATGGCAGACAGAGCCGGATATGTGCGATGGGTATTTAACCAGAGAAGCTGAATGGGACATGGTTGAGATTTCATTTATTCGGCGCGACAAGGAAAGAGAATGAATGAAGTGGAAAGATTTTGGAATAAGCAGGAAACAATTACTAAAGAGGGGCACCTAAATGGGGTAAAAATTGGCATTTAAATAGGTGTTCCCCGGGAGATGCACGTATCCCTTGCCCCTACGAATAAAATACGATTTTTTTAAATCGGTTTTACCCTAACCCATCTTCAGGTACCCTCCCCATAAAGTCCACTTAAGCATTCGCAAAAAATGCACTTACATTGTCCTGATGTTTGATTCCAGAAGCCTTTCCTCTTAAATCCCTTCCATTCGCCATAATTGTTTTAATTTACAACCTTTCAATACGTTATGAGAATATTGTTTACCATTCTATCTGCCGCCATTACGGTGATGCTGTGCTATACCCTGAATACCAACACGCTGTTGCCGGCCCCATTGGGTAAGTTGCTGGCTCCTCAGCAGGGAGTGTGGCAAAATGCTGAACCGGTGGATGTGAACTTCAATGAACAAATTAAACTGAAAGGATTACAGGGTGCGGTAGAAGTGCAATTCAATGAAAGGCTGGTACCACACATTTTTGCGGAGTATGAAAATGACGCCTATTTTGTTCAGGGGTATCTGCATGCAAAATTCCGGTTGTGGCAGATGGATTTTCAAACCCTGGCGGCAGCCGGTCGTATTTCAGAAATAGTAGGCGAGAAGGCCTTACCTCATGATCGTGAATTCAGGCGGTTGGGAATGGTGTATGCTGCCGAAAAAACACTCGAGGTGATGGAAGCCGATCCGGTGCTGAAAGCTCAGTGCGATGCATATACGGCCGGAGTAAATGCCCGAATAGAAGAACTGACGGAAAGTTCATTGCCACTGGAATATAAACTGATTGGATATTATCCTGAGCGTTGGTCTAATTTAAAAACCGCGCTTTTTCTGAAGTATATGTCGTACGATCTGGCCGCACGCGAAAATGATTTTGAATTAACGAATGCATTATCTTATTTCGGTCGTGAAGATTACCGGCTGTTGTTTCCGCTACATCAGGATTCATTAGATCCCATTGTGCCCGGCATGTTCAATAACGATTCTGCACTGAAGGTAATGGCACCGGTTTCGTATGATACGTTAACGCCTCAGGAAACCCTGGTACAGGTGTACGATAAACCCGCACCTGAAACCGGCAGCAACAACTGGGTAATTGCTCCATCCAAATCAACCACCGGCGGGCCCATTCTGTGTAACGATCCACACCTGGGGTTGAACCTGCCCTCCCTTTGGTATGAGATTCAAATTACCACACCGGAGTTCAGCACCTATGGCGTAAGCTTTCCGGGATCACCTGCCGTAATCATTGGTTTCAACGACAGCATTGCATGGGGAGTAACCAATGGTGGAAGAGATGTGAGAGATTATTATACCATTGAGTTCAAGGATGAAACCAAAAATGAATATCTTTTTAATGGAGAATATCTGAAAACATCTTTCCGGTATGAACGTATCCGCATTAAGGATAAACCTGATTATATCGACACTGTTCCCTACACGGTTCATGGCCCGGTAATGTATGAAGCGAGTCACCAACCGCGAGGACAGGGAGACCGTGCCTGGGCTGTTCGGTGGACTGCCCATGACCCCGGGAAAGAATTAAAAACGTTTAACCTGCTGAACCGTGCTAAAAATTATGATGATTTTTCGGAGGCTGTACAGTATATGCAAACACCCGGACAAAACTTTGTGTTTGCTTCGCGCAGCGGAAATATCGGCATTAAAACCCAGGGCAAATGGCCGGCCAAATGGAAAGAACAGGGTGATTTTTTAATGCCCGGCAAAGACAGCACGTTTATGTGGAAGGGTTTTATACCGGATGCATTAACACCGGCTCAGTTCAACCCGGAACGTGGTTTTGTGAGCAGTGGCAATCAAAAGCCTGCAGACTCAACCTATCCGTATTATCTGGGGATGGATTATCCGCTTACCAGAGGGCGTATCATCAACCGCATGCTCAATGAGATAACATTGGCAGGAGTGGAGGATATGAAAAAAATGCAGACAGACAATTACAACATTTTTGCGGAGATGGCTATGCCTATTTTGATGAAGTACATACAACCACAGGAACTTACAGCGGAAATGCAGACATACTACCAGAAGTTGAAGGAGTGGGATATGAGAAATGAGCCCGATGCGGAAGGGATGACCATTTTTGAGCTGGTATGGGAAGCGATGAATGCGGTGGTGTATGATGATGAATACAAAGACGCCCCCAAGGTAGTGGCGCGGCCTTTCAATACCACGCTGCTGGAAGCCTTGTTGAAAGACTCCGCCTATAAGTTTATCGATAACATTGAAACCCGCAGGCACGAAACCCTGGAAGAAATAGCTACAGAAGCTTTCCGTAAGGCGTACCCGAAAATTGCTGAAGCGGATGCCGGTGAGCGACTGGCCTGGAGTAAATTCAAAGATACCCGCGTGATGCACCTTGCCCGCCTGGAGCCTTTCAGCAGGTTACACCTACCAATCGGCGGTGGCAAGCACATCATCAATGCTACCACTACAACCCATGGGCCAAGCTGGCGTATGATTGTGAGTATGGGCCCGCAGATTGAAGCCTACGGCGTATTCCCGGGCGGGCAGCAGGGCAACCCCGGAAGCCGCTTTTACGACTGGTCGGTAGATTCCTGGGTGAAGGGTGAGTATCATCCGCTTAAAATTATAAACAGAAGTACTGAGCGCGATCCTTCCATTCGGTGGACCATGCACTTTAAGCCTGAATAACAAAAAAATTACACGAACTATGAAATGGATTATAACCGTATTACTCACCGCCCTCTTGTCTTTTGCGCTGTGTTTATTCCTGCCCTGGTGGAGCATTGCCATCGCTGCCTTCCTGGTAGCACTACTTATTCCGCTGCGCCCGTGGAAGTCGTTTTTGAGCGGATTTGTAGCCCTGCTGTTATTGTGGGGTGGAGGCGCTGCATGGATTAGTGTAGAAAATAACCATCTGCTTGCGGGAAAAATCTCCGAGTTGATTTTAAACAATAATAATCCGATTGTACTAATATTGATTACTGCCTGTATTGGTGCAGTAGTTGGAGGCTTCGCATCACTTTCGGGTAGCCTTCTCCGTTACTCAGTTCATAAACCATAATTATGCGTCTTTTTATTTGCTGTTTGTTGCTTTGGCCATTCACCGCCGTTGCACAACAATTATCTGGTACCATATATACCTCAGATGGAGATTTACTGCCCTTTGCATCGGTTTCCGTTAAGGGCAGGCAGGATGGAGTAAGTGCAAACAACAACGCCCGGTACACTTTGCGGCTCGAGCCCGGTACATACACCGTGGTGTGTCAGCACCTGGGCTATAAAACGCAGGAAAAACAGGTGCAGGTAAAAGAGAATATGGAACTGGATTTCATCCTGCAGAAACAGGAACTTACCCTGGAAGAGGTGTCGGTTTCCAGTGATGGAGAGAATCCTGCCTACCGCATCATCCGTGCAGCTATTAAAAGAAAAAATGAACTTTCGGGTAAATCGGTTCCCTACAGCGTGATGCGATACAACAAAGACATTCTTAAAATGGTGAACCTGCCCGATAAAATATTCGGACAAAAAATTGACAAGAATGAAATGGAAGGCAACGGGCTCGATTCCATGGGCAGAGGGATTCTTTATCTTTCCGAAGCTCTGTCCAAAATCAGTTTCGATCCGCCCAAAAAGTTCAAACTGGATGTGCTCAACAGCCGAGTGAGCGGAAGTGATCAGTTCGGATTTAATTTCCCCATCTTTATCGACCTCAACCAGAACAACGTAATCATTTTTCTTGAAACCTTTAATAAGCGCGGATTCATTTCACCCATTGCGGATGGGGCCATCAATTATTACCGGTTCCGATTGCTGGGTACTTTCTTTGAAGGAGATAAGATGATTTACTCTATTGAAATGAAACCCAGGAGGCGCTTTGAGCCACTGTTTAACGGAGTCATTAATATTGTGGATGGCGACTGGGTGATTCACAGTGTGGATGCGTACCTCACCAAGGAATCGCAACTAGAATTGGTGGATACACTCAAACTGCAGCAACTGAAAATGCACGATGGCAATAAATGGTTGTTGCGCAACCAGGTGCTGACCATTCGCGGTAATGTGTTGGGCTTTGAAGTTTCAGGCACGTTCCACAATGTGTATAACGATTATAATTTTAGTCCGGAGTTTACTAAAAAAACATTCAGCAACGTAATCATTGAGTACGATACGGCCGTGGTGAGTAAACCTAAAACCTGGTGGGATACGATTCGTCCGGTACCACTTGAGGAAGAGGAAGTGAAAAATTATCAGGTAAAAGACAGCATCTATACTGTTGAAAAAGCCAATAAAAATACGCAGGCATACATTGATTCACTGAGAAAATGGCAGGGCAAAATCAAGCCTCACAAATTACTGCTTTCCGGAATCCACCGCAACCACTATAGCTTAACCAATTCCTACAGTTGGGGCGTTGAAAGTGTACTCTGGAATACACATTATAATAGTGTGGAAGGGTTGAACATGACGTTTATTCCGTACTGGAGTAAATGGTACAAGAAAAACCTGGTAACGGTGGAAGGAAATATTCGGTATGGATTTTTGAACGGTCACCTGAATCCGGCACTCAAACTGGAGATTCGTAAACGCGGTGGAGATCAGATTACTGCGTACGGAAACAGAATCCTTACTTTTTCGGGAGGAAAGAGTGTGCGCCAGTTCAATCCTTCCAACCCCATCAGCGAGTTCAACAATACCCTCAGTACATTTTTATGGGGCAACAACTTCATGAAAATCTATGAGAATAATTTCGCTTCGGCAGAATACTCAAGAAGCTGGGAGAGCGGTATCAGGTTGAACATGCAGGCATTATATGAAGATCGTTTGCCATTGGATAATAATACCAATTATGTGCTGATTAAAAAGCACCGCAATCAATTTACACCCAATTATCCGTTTGAAAAAATCCCGCAACAGTTTACCAGACACCAGGCCGTTGTACTGCATACATCCATCAGCATTCAACCAGGACAAAAATACATCGTATTCCCGAAATCAAAAGTTAGCATGGGTTCTTCATGGCCGGTATTCACCTTCGATTATTCGAAAGGGTTCAAGGATGTGATGAACAGTGATGTAGATTTCGATCGCTGGAAGGTTACCATCAACGGCAATAAAAATATGCGCATCGCCGGTTCATTGAATTACCGGGTGTGGGCCGGCGGGTTTTTCAATTCAGCGGCTGTACCGATACACGATCACTGGCATTTCAACGGAAACCTTACAGACGCTTTGTCGAACCTGACCAACGGTTTTCAGATGGCATCCTATTATAAGCTGAGTAATACCGAGCCTGTATTTGGCTTTGCACACGTTGAGCATCATTTGAACGGATTACTGTCGAATAAAATCCCCGGATTCAAAAAGATGAATATCCAGTTTGTAACCGGAGCCAATGTGTTTTACGCCAATCAAAATTTCAATTATACGGAAGTGTTCTTCGGGTTGGAAAACATCATGAAAGTACTTCGGGTAGATCTGGTGGCCGGACTGGAAAAGGGGCGTAGTCCGCAATGGGGCGTGAAATTCGGTGCCGGAGGATTGTTCGGAAACTTTGTAAATGCCTTTCAGGGAGGAAGGCGCCGCCAAACATTTGAATTAAAATAGTAACTTTGTGAAAATTTGGTTTGCCCTGCAAGCAACCATCCCGTGAAATTCGGGACCCTTTATATAAGGTACAAATTAAACAACATGGCTATTTTACACAACCGGGTTTCCCAGAAGGAACTCAAAGCACGCTTATACGCAGAAACTGAACCGCGTACTACCATTTCATTTTACCGTTATTTTCCGATTGCTGATCCTGCTGCTTTTCGCGACGATCTGTACATCCATTTCAACAAGTTGAATGTATTCGGCAGGATTTATGTGGCACACGAAGGCGTGAATGCGCAGATCAGTTTGCCCTCATCTAACATGGACGCATTCAGAGAGTACCTCAACAGCACCCCACATTTTAAAGATTTGCGTTTAAACATTGCCGTGAGCGACGGTAAATCTTTTTGGGTGCTGAAAATAAAGGTGCGTGAAAAGATTGTGGCCGATGGCATTGAGGATCCGGCTTTCAGCATGGAAAGAAAAGGTCGTTATGTGGATGCCGCAGCGTTCAATGCCCTTACCAATGATCCGGAAACCATCGTAATAGACATGCGCAATCATTATGAATATGAAGTAGGTCATTTTGATACCGCGCGTGAAATTCCCAGCGATACTTTCCGGGAGCAGCTACCCATGGCGGTAGAAATGCTGCGCGATCAGAAAGACAAGAACATCATAATGTATTGCACCGGTGGCATACGATGCGAAAAGGCGAGTGCATACTTTTTACACCAGGGTTTTGAGAATGTGTTTCATTTGGAAGGAGGGATTATACATTATGCCAATACCGTGCGTGAAAAAGGCCTGCCCAACAAGTTCAGGGGAAAGAATTTTGTGTTTGATGAACGCCTCGGTGAACGCATTACCGACGAAGTGATTGCACAGTGCCATCAGTGTGGCCAGCCCTGCGATACACACATCAACTGTGCTAATGAAGGCTGTCATCTGTTGTTTATTCAGTGCGATGCCTGCCGTGAAAAGTACAGCAGTTGTTGCAGCACCGAGTGTGCAGACATTATTAAGCTCCCTGAAGAAGTGCAACAGGAAATGCGTAAAGGAAAAGTAAAAGGACAAATGATTTTTAATAAGTCGAAGAGCAGGATGCGTTCATTGAAGTTGCAGAGTGATTAAGGATTCTGTCGGGTTAAAGTTTCATGTACACCTAGTCGTTATGTTTTGTTTTTGCACGGCAAGATGGATGCTACCTGCTTCAGTTAACCATTACTTTGATTTTCAGCGACCAGTCTTTCTGCACATTCCTTCATCCTCTCAAAAGTTTCTTCCTCACTGAAAGGATTGGGGATAAAGGTTTCACCGGTAACTTTTTCATAGAGCTGGATGTAACGATTGCTGATGTCTTGTATGCGCTCGTCGGTCATTTCCGGTACCTGCTGCCCGGGTTGCCCCATAAACCCTTCGCTGATCAGCCACTCACGCACAAACTCCTTGCTGAGTTGAACAGGTTTTTCTCCCGATCGGCGCTTTTCGTCAAAACCTTCTGCCAGGAAATACCGGGATGAATCGGGTGTGTGTATTTCATCCATTAAAAAAATCTTCCCGTCTCTTTTTCCGAATTCATATTTAGTATCCGCTAATATCAATCCTTGCTTTCCGGCGAGTTCACGGCCGCGTTCAAATAACGCTAACGCATATGCGCAAATGGTTTCATATTCTTCGGGAGTGGCCAGTTTCAAGCGAATGATTTCTTCTGCAGTGATGTCTTCATCATGACCGGCAGAAGCTTTGGTACTGGGCGTGAGGATGGGGTGTGGAAAAGCGTCGTGCTCCTGCATGCCTTCCGGCAGCGGCACACCACACAAGATTCGCTTACCAGATTGGTAGGTGCGCCAGGCGTGTCCGGTTAATGTGCCCCGCACCACCATTTCAATTTTAAACGGTTCACAACGCCAGCCGGCGCTCACGTTGGGCGCGGGTACTTCCAGCAACCAGTTCGGACAAACATCCGCGCAATGCCGGAGCATGTGTGCAGCTATTTGATTTAATACCTGTCCTTTAAATGGAATGGTGCGTGGTAATATTACATCAAAAGCTGATATGCGCTCGCTGGCCAGCATAATCAACCAATTTTCGCCGATGGAATATACATCCCGTACTTTACCACGATAAAATCCTGTTTGATGGGGGAGCGTTGAAAAAGGCATGCGCAAAATTAAGCGCCTCACCGGAATATGCGGAATATCATATCCCCAGATATATCAACACATGTGATAAAAATAAATTTCACTGAATTTACCTGAATACTTAAATTGCTAAAATAATGTTAACCAAAACAACCTATATGAGAAAAATGGCCCGTTATGTTTTAACGCTGCTGGTGGTTATGGCTGCAAGTGTGTCTGCACACGCCCAGAATGTAACTATTAGCGGAAATGTCAAAAACAGTACAACACAAGAAAATGCGTCAGCAGTTTCAGTTACGGTTAAGGGTTCTACCGAAGGAACGTTTACCGATGATAAAGGAAATTTTAGTCTGACCACGAAAAGCTTACCGGTAACCCTGATTTTCTCCTCGGTAGGTTTCACAGAAAAAGAAATTGTAGTATACAGTGCTGCTGATGTGGCGATGGTGAGCCTGGAACCCAGCAACGTACTCGGTCAGGAAGTAGTGGTATCCGCTACACGTGTGGCTGAACGCATCATGGAATCTCCGGTATCAGTGGAGCGTGTGAGTGCAGCTACCATTCGTACCGCACCTGCTGCAAATTATTACGATGTGGTATCCAATCTGAAAGGGGTGGATGTAGTTACCTCTTCCTTAACTTTTAAAACCCCCAGTACCCGCGGTTTCTCCGGTAGCGGTAACGTTCGGTTTACACAGATAATGGACGGTATGGATAATCAGGCTCCGGGGTTAAACTTTGCCGTGGGAAGTGTGGTGGGTTTAACACAGTTAGATATTGATAATATGGAGTTACTGCCGGGTGCGTCATCTGCACTGTACGGTCCGGGTGGTATGAACGGAACCTTACTCATTACCAGTAAGAATCCATTCAAATATCAGGGCCTGTCGTTTGAAATTAAAACCGGTATCATGCACACCGATGCCCGTCAGCGTCCCACATCGCCCTACCATAACTGGAGCTTGCGCTGGGCTAAAAAAATGTCGGATAAATTTGCGTTTAAAATTACTTCTGAGTTGATTCAGGCAAGAGACTGGATAGGTATGGATGAAAGAAATTTCAACCGCATCGGTACCTTGGGACAGCCTAAGGCCGGCACACGGGAAACCGATCCGAATTACGATGGTATCAATGTGTACGGAGATGAAACCACTGCCGATATCAATCCCATCCTGCAGGGAATTGCCGCTCAGGCACCCTTCCTGGCTCAGTACATCAGTACGCTAACTACTTCACCAAACCGTGTTTCGCGTACGGGTTACCGTGAGGCTGATATCATCGACCCTACCACATTGAACTTTAAGATGGGCGCCTCATTGAATTATAAAATCAATTCTAAAACCGAGGCTATCATTGCCGGGCATTGGGGAACCGGTAATACCGTGTATACCGGTAGCGACCGTTACTCCCTGAAAGACCTTCGTGTGGGTCAGTACAAAATTGAACTGAACAGCAAAAACTGGTTGCTGCGTGCGTGGACAACTCAGGAAAATGCGGGACAATCATTCAACGCAACCGTTACTACCCGTTTAACCAACGAGGCCTGGAAAAGAT
>DPFD01000195.1:0-1572 GCA_003534175.1 Chitinophagaceae bacterium | reverse complement strand
GGGGTAACACCTGCACCCCAACAAAGTGACTGGTATGTGCAATACACTCAGGCATTTCTGGCCAATAAACTGGCCGGTTTAACCGATCTGGATGCGCACAATGCGGCCCGTCAACTGGCAGATCAGGGAAGGCCCATGCCGGGAAGCCCTGAATTTAAGGCCTTGTTCGATCAGGTACGTAAAAGACCGATTCCACAAGGTGGTTTATTTGTTGATAAATCAGACCTGTATCAGGTAGAAGGGCAGTACAATTTAACCGAGTGGACATCCAAATTTGCAGATATCCTCGTTGGTGGAAACTACAAAACATACGTACTGAATTCAGAAGGTACTTTGTTTGCTGATACGGCGGGTAACATCACCATCAATGAAATTGGTGCTTACATTCAGGCGGGCAGAAGTTTCCTGAATGAAAAACTTCGTTTAACCGTTTCCGGTAGATATGATAAGCATCAGAATTTTGAAGGACGTTTCACGCCTCGTGCTACAGCCTTGTTTAAAGTGGCTGAGAACAACAACATCCGTTTGTCGTTCCAAACAGCTTATCGTTTCCCTTCTACACAGCAACAATGGATTAACCTAAATGTAGGTGGAAATACCAGGCTGCTGGGTGGGGATCCTTCGTTCCGTCAGTTCTTTAAGTTTGATACCAATCCGGTGTAGTACCTGAACGACCTGCGCAATGGCAATGCCGTTCAGTATGATAATGTTGATTACAAACCTGAATCGGTTTCAACTTTCGAATTAGGATTTAAAGGATTACAGCTGAACGACAGGTTGTTGATTGATGTGTATGGCTATTTCGGCCAGTACAGAGATTTCCTCACCCGTACATTGCTGGTACAAAGCAAAACAGGAGATCCTATCGCCTTGTCTGATACAGCCAACGGAACCTTTTATTCAGTTCCCGTAAACATTCAGGATAAAGTAAAAACCTATGGTTTCGGTATCGGACTGGATTATCGTTTACCATATAATTTTATAGTATCTGCCAATGCATCTTCCGATAACCTGACGGATGTGCCGGATGGATTTGTTTCATTCTTTAATGCTCCGAAATATCGTTTCAACGGAAGTATTGCCAATACCGGTTTTGGCGCAGGTAAGAAGTTTGGATTCAATGTTACTTACCGTTGGCAGGATGCATTCTATTATCAGGGTGATTTTGCCAGTGGCGATGTGCCGGCCTTCCATGTGCTGGATGCGCAGATCAGCATGAAGCTGCCTAAGTCAAAATCCATCATCAAATTGGGTGCTAATAATTTGCTGAATCAATATTATTACAACGCGATTGGTAATGCACAAATCGGAGGCCTGTATTACATGAGCTTCGGTTATAACCTTTATTAATCCAACTTCAACACATTAAAAATCAGTTTATGTTAACCATACACCAAAAAATAAGATCAGGGTTACTCGTAATGATTACGGGAGCTTTACTGGTAACATCGTGTAATAAAGATCCGGAAGCATTCGCACCCATTGTGCCGGAAGTGCCTACCGGTGATATGTTGGGAACCGTTTTAGATGCCAGCGACAATGACAGTTTGTACTATCGTTTGGTAGTGCGTG
>DPFD01000240.1:2987-3173 GCA_003534175.1 Chitinophagaceae bacterium | reverse complement strand
TAAAATAAAAGCAATGAAATTACATTCACTGAAACCTGCAGAAGGTTCAACCCACAAAGTAAAGCGTTTAGGCCGCGGTGAAGCCAGCGGTAAAGGCGGAACATCTACAAAAGGTAATAAGGGCGGACAAAGCCGTGCCGGTTACAAAAGCAAGAAAGCACACGAAGGTGGCCAGATGCCCATTCA
>DPFD01000240.1:1800-2974 GCA_003534175.1 Chitinophagaceae bacterium | reverse complement strand
ATTTAAAAATCCTAACCGCGTGGAGTTTAAAGTGTTCAACCTCGGCCAGTTCGACCATTATGCTGAAAAATACGGTATCACCGAATTTACTCCTCAGAACCTCTATATCAACGGACTGATCAGTCAGACCGATGTGATTAAAGTGCTGGGTAAGGGCGAAATCAAAGGGAAATTTACTTTCAAAGTGCACGCTGCCAGTGCATCTGCCAAAACAGCGATTGAAGCAGCCGGCGGAACTTTGGAAATAGTTAAATAAAATACCCGATATTTGCGAACACCTCCCAAAAAGGTGTTTTTTTTACTTACCGCCAAAACGTTAAAATAGTTTACAATCTGTGAAGAAGCTCATAACAACACTCAAAAATATCTGGAGTATTGAAGAACTGCGTAAGAAAATTCTTTTCACATTAGCGTTGTTGTTCATTTACCGCTTAGGTTCATTTATTGTACTTCCCGGTATCGACCCCAATCAGTTAGATAATCTTTCTCAAAGTACAGAGTCCGGCATGCTGGGCTTACTGGATGCTTTTGTAGGAGGGGCCTTCTCTAAGGCTTCCATCTTCGCATTGGGTATTATGCCTTACATTTCTGCCTCTATCTTCATGCAGCTGGTTACCATCCTGGTTCCGCAAATGGCTAAAATTCAGAAAGAAGGTGAAAGTGGAAGGAAGCTGATCAACCAATGGACTCGTTACCTGACAGTAATCGTAACTGCATTCCAGGCTGCCGCTTATATTGGTTATCTGAAAAGTCCGTCCAATGAAGCAGCCCTCATTGAAGCCTATTCATCCTTCTTCTGGGTATCCACCGTGGTACTCTTAACAGTGGGTACACTGTTTGTGATGTGGCTGGGTGAAAAAATAACCGACAAAGGTTTAGGAAACGGTACCTCACTGATTATCATGGTAGGGATCCTGGCGCGCCTTCCGGAAGCATTCGGACAGGAGTGGGGTTCACGCGTTACCAGCGGTGCCGGTGGTTTGCTCGTATTGCTGATTGAATTGATTTTACTGATTGTGGTAATCATGGGTCTGGTAATGCTGGTTCAGGGAACCAGAAAAGTACCGGTGAACTATGCCAAACAAATCGTGGGCAATCGTCAGTTGGGAGGTGCCCGAAACTTCCTGCCACTGAAAGTAAATGCTGCTGGGGTAATGCCTATCATCTTTGCTCA
>DPFD01000240.1:0-1779 GCA_003534175.1 Chitinophagaceae bacterium | reverse complement strand
AGGCTGGGCACGCTACTTTACCGATCACACCAATGTGGTGTACATGATTATATACTCAGTGTGTGTAATTGCATTCACGTTCCTGTACACGGCGCTGATTTTTAACCCTAAACAAATGTCGGATGAACTGAAGCGTAACAACGGATTTATTCCGGGTGTTAAACCAGGGCAGCCTACGGCAGATTATATCGGTACCATCATGGACCGTATCACCTTGCCTGGAGCTATCTTACTTGCTTTTGTAGGTATTTTACCCGGTATCATTGAAGTGGTGTTTGGTATGTCACAAAACTTCTCTACTTTCTACGGTGGTACATCGTTGCTGATTATGGTGGGTGTTATTTTAGATACCCTGCAGCAAATTGAAACACAATTGTTGATGCGCCAGTATGATGGTTTGATGAGTGGCGGAAGAATCCAGGGTCGCCAGGCTATGGCTACTCCTTAAAAAAAGTATAACTAAACTTACATACAACCCTGGCCTATAACGCCGGGGTTTGTTTTATTTTTGCATTATGATTATATACAAAACAGCGGAAGAAATAGAAATCATGCGTAAAAGCTGCCTGCTCGTGNNCAAGCACACGCTGTAATCGCCGCCGCTTTAAAGCCCGGAGTTACTACCATGCAACTCAACAACCTGGCTGAAACATTTTTAAAAGACCATGGCGCTACGCCTTCATTCAAAAACTACCACGGGTATCCTTTTGCTACGTGTATTTCTGTGAACGACGCAGTGGTACATGGGTTCCCGAATACCCAGCCGCTGAAAGAAGGGGATGTGGTGTCAGTGGATATCGGAGCTTATATGAATGGTTTTCATGGCGACAGCGCTTATACGTTTGCGTTAGGAGATGTGGGAGATGATGTGCTGAAGCTGCTGAAGGTAACCAAAGAATCTCTGTACAAGGGCATTGAAAAAGCCATCGTAGGAAACCGCATTGGCGATATTGCTCATGCTATTCAGGAGTATACCGAGAAACAAAATGGCTACGGAGTGGTAAGAGAACTGGTAGGGCACGGACTGGGCAGAAGCATGCACGAAGATCCGCAGGTGCCGAATTATGGTAAGAAAGGCACTGGCCCTAAACTGAAGCCCGGAATGGTATTGGCTATAGAACCGATGATCAACCTCGGCGTAAAAGAGGTGTTCACTGAAGACGATGGCTGGACCATCCGCACTAAAGATGGAAAAGTTTCAGCGCATTTTGAACACGATGTATGTATACGTCCCGGTAAAACGGCTGATATCCTTTCCTCTTTCGAGGCCGTTGAAAAGGCTGAGGCTGCCAACCCCCATCTAAAAGTGTGGTCATACTCAGAAGTGTCCGCTTAATACAAACCTGCACCTCATGGGAAATCACAAAAAGCTGGTGGTAATTGGCGGAGGTGCTGCCGGTTTTTTTTGTGCTGTAAATGCCGCGCGTTTACACCCTGAATGGAAAGTAACCCTTCTCGAAAAATCAAACCGCGTACTGTCTAAAGTAAAAGTGAGCGGCGGCGGAAGATGCAATGTTACTCACGCAGCGGAGAGTATTTCGTCTATGGCTAAGGGTTACCCCCGGGGCGAATCTTTTCTTAAAAAAGCATTCCATCATTTCGGTCCGGAAGATACCGTGCAGTGGTTTGAATCCCGCGGGGTGAATCTGAAAACAGAATCTGATGGCAGGATGTTCCCTGTAACCAACAGTTCACAATCCATCATCGATTGTCTGTTGAATGAAGCGGCAAAATATCAGGTGGAAGTGAAAATGTTGTGTGCGGTGGAGCAACTGCGTC
>DPFD01000205.1:497-6500 GCA_003534175.1 Chitinophagaceae bacterium | reverse complement strand
GGGTTGGAAGTATATTCTACAGTGAGTGCATGATGTTTTAATGTGGAACTTTTTCCTGAATGAATGAGTTTGTCGAACTGCAACTTCAGTTCATTGGTATTCCGAAGTGTGAATGGCATGGCTTCGGTAACCAGGGTGCGGTTGGTCATCACCGGAAAAACATGTTCCTCGCCATCACTGAATTTTCCGTTTTGTGAAACGGCTTTCACCCTAATCTTTAGCGCGCTGTTGTAGTTTACCGGAATTTGTACCGGGAAGTGAACCACACTGCTCTGTTGTGCTTCTGCGGTGAAGTATTGTGTTGGGAATACATTTTGGAACCATCCGTCTACCGGCTTTTCAGTTTGCGCATCTATCAGTTCAAGTTGAACGGTACCCGAGAAAGCGCTGTCGGAAGTGTTGGAGATTTTCACCGGAATTTCCAGGTGATCGGCCTCTCTGAAGAATCGCGGAGCATTCAGTTGCGTCATCAGGGGCAAATGGGTGGTCATGTTTTTTTCAGCATAACCACTTTCCAGATCGGCTGTGTGCGCCAGTGCCATCATACGCCATTGAGTAAGCGATTCAGGTGTGGTAAAGGTGAATGAAATATCTCCGTTTTTATCTGTTACCAGGTCTGGGTAGAAGAAGGCCGTTTCTCTGAAATCGGTACGAATCTTTCCGGTGAATACAGGGAGGTTGTCAGCGGGTGTTATACTTGATTCTTTGATCTTGGTTGCAGCTCCTGTATAGCTGGAATATCTAAATCTGTTAGACATGTAAAATCCATCTTCAACAGCTTCATCATGAAAGGGAAGTTCATATTCAAGTCCTACACGTCTTTCATATCCATCATGAATAGGTGTGCTATACACCCACGGTATCAACTTATCGTATTGTAAATTCTTAACTTGTTTATATGACGAAAAAATACTGCTGCCAAATGTCCCCTCCCTTATAGGAGTTTGTATGTCGGACCAATAGGTTCTTTCCGACAACATCGGGAATAACGGTTTAAATGTATTCCATTGATGCGGATACAGTTGATCCAGCGATGCGTCATACATACTGATCAGTGCTTCACTCGCTATCGGTTGTTTTTTATCGCCTGAAATGTGCACAGTAAATGTTTCCGTTTGTCCGGGTAAGGTTTTATCCCTGAAGGTGCTGAAGCGCACATTAAGTTCTTTGTTACTCCAGGGCACAATAATGTCTTTACCGGCAGTATACACGCGGTTCTGATAAACGAATACCAACTGAATGCTCATTCCTCCCCGGTCATGTTCTTTCAACTGAATGGTTTGATTTAAGTCTTTGCCGGCCTGCAGAGTGTGATATTGTTTGATATTGCGTTCCTGCATTCGGTCAGTGGTTTGTATCAGCCAAATTTTATCCCATCCCGTTTTCACGGTAACATTCAATGGCTCACCCGGTGAGGCAATATCTTTATCGGTAAAAAACTGAATCGGTTCGTTCACAGAACCGCTGCCGGATATGTTCACCCATTGTTCGGCAATCACCGGTTTTCCTGTAGTTCCTGTATGGTTATAGGTAATGCGGTACCAGCCCGGGTTGAGTTTTTTGGCCGGCCACCGGATTGATTGATCAGCCCTTGTGGTATCGGTAAACTGCATGGCTATGCCTCGTGCTTTCCAATGGGTACGGTTGCTCTCATCACCATACGGATCGTGCGGAAACAGTTTTTTAAACTCCTCCCGGGTCATACTCTGCTGGTCGGGCACTTCCCACAAGCGCGGGCGCAGCGTGTTTTTAGGTTGGACTATCTCTTCCACCTGTATTTGCACTGCCACACTTTTAAAAGCGCCGTTCAGGTTTTCGCTGCTGAGTACCTGGGTTTTCAACTGATGGGTTAAGATAGATTCAGGTCCTGCCGGTGTTAAAAGTATCTCCTGATAGCCCACATTCACCTGTACATTGGCTGAGCGGGTTTCTCCCTGCAGGTCTGTAATATCTGTATGTACTTCAAAGTTGAAATAAGGCTGTAGGGTTGCGTCAATAGATTCATCCGGCAAGGCCGCAAAAGAAATGGTGTAGTTCCCCTGTGCATCGGTAGTAGTTACACCCGAACCAATCATTCTTTCCTGTCCGCCATAGTACGGTTTACGGGCACCACCACTCCAATACCGGTAGGGGAAGTTCACTTTTCGTTTAACCGTATACGTTACTTTTGCATTGCTTATAGGTACCCCCGCGTAAGAAACGGCATTGCCTTTGGCATGGAGGGTATCCCGCAGTGTATATTTTTCATCCGGCAGTTGCAGACTGTTTTTAAAAGTTGGTCGTTTGTATTCTTCCACTCGAATGGGAAGAGAGGTGCCCGATTCATCGTGGTAGAGATTGAATTCCCCGGTTAGGCCGGAGGAGGGGAGCACAAAACTGCCTGAAAAGGATCCGTATGCATTGCTGGTAAATGTTGCTGATTGCAGGGTTTCTCCATTAGCGTCTTCTAATTCAATAGTGGCTTCGTGCTGCTTTAGCAGCGTGGTTTTATTTGCCTGTGTGTGCTTCTGTAGCGTAATGCCTTTAAAATACACGGTTTGTCCGGGCCTGTATATTGATCGGTCAGTGAACAACAGAATCGTTTCCTCTTCGGGTTCATCATTTAAATCATAACCATTGTAATTATACTGCCAGTGTGTTAGGTATAATTTTTCATTATTGTGCTGAACGATTATATCTGCCTTGTAGCTTTCCTTTTGAGTTAACAAAGGCACTTCAAACATGCCGGCATGATTTGTTTTTAGTTTGACCTTATTTGAATCTTTATCGGTTTGAGCGGTTGGGTTGTTACGGGGATATGTAATAGTAACCTCCGCACCCATTACCGGAAATCCGGTGGCACGGTTCAACACATGAAACTGTTTATGGTTGTTGCGGATGCACATCATGCTGTTCACCTGGATAAAATGTGCAACCAGTATATTTTTATCCATGCTGTAATCTCCGCGATAATCTGCAAGCAATAAATACTTGCCCGACGATAAGGCCGGGATGGCAACTTCTGTACTGTGCATCCTGTAATCGCCCGGGTTGGGTAAATCAACCGACCAGCTTTTTTCGTGCTTCAGTTTGGTCAGTGATTCCCATGCTTTTTTGTCTTCTAAGCGTTGAAGCCGGCCCCAGTCGGCATCATTCAGCGCAATCACTCTGAAATGTATCTTGCTTGCATTCTTGTATCGTATCAATGCCAGGGCCGGATGGTTCGGCATCCATGTTTCCTCGGTAACCATTTGAAGATGGGGTGTATTGATTTTAATGGTGAGGTTGTACGCCTCATCGGCAGCAGTGGTGCGCGGGAATTTTCGGATTACTTCTTCGGCGATGGTCATTGCCTTCGACCAGTCCATGATATATTCCGGTTGTGTTTCAATATTCGCTTGGTTGCCCCGGTGATAATAATGCAGGGCTTGTAAATACAGGGCCTGAGCGGCGATGGCCTCCTGATGGGTATATGCCTTCTCCATGTGCATCAATGCCTTCAGGTACAGCGGTTCAGCCTGTTCCTGCACGGCATATTGTTTAAAATAGAACAGGCGTTTGATATCTGCATCGGCAAATGCTGCAATGTTTTTTTGGTGATGCGTTTTTAGCAGGCTTTGGAATAATACCAATGCACGATGGAAGGGGGCCGCGGTATCCGGTGTGTTGAACGAATTATTCATGAACAACTCAGCAGGCGCAAACAATTCATCCTGGTTGAGGGTAAACATATCTTCCGGTTGTACCAGTAAGCTGTGTATTCCGGTATAATAAGATATTGCACGATGTGCGAGTAAATCGTATAAGGTAGGCCGTAAGTTTCTGGTGTTTCCTTCCTGTAAAATATCAATGAACGATTCTACGGGTGTAGATTGTAACAGTTGAACGGGTTGCAGGGCCGATTGAAAAGCAGCATCTGCGGCGTCTGCAAGTTCGGGTAAACTCCACGTGTCTATTCTTTCATCGCTTTTTTCCGTCAACCGGGTGCGGTTGCGTATGGTATGTATATTATTACGGATGTATGCTTCCAGCAGTTCTCCTTTCAGAACGTATAGTACCTGCTTCGCGGCTCCACGAGTTTGCGATAAGAGGCTGTCGATGAACCTCACGTTTTTGTACTCGCTGTCTTCCTCCAGTACTGTCCTGTACTTCATCAGGTACATCGCCCCCTTGATTTGCTGCAGTTCGTTGCGGGTGGACAATGCCAGCCGGTAGATGTTTTCAACCTCTGTACGGGCAGAGGCTGTAAGGCCCTGTTGTTCTAAATCAGTAACTTTTTTCCATTGTTTCTCAAAGTTATTTCCGGGTTGCGACATAACGGTAATGGATAGGGTACACAGATACCCGATGAGGAATAGTTGTTTCATCCTGATGATTTTAAAATGGCCTCAATAAATGCCCGATTCTTCAATGAAATTAAGTGAAGATTATATATTTTGCCACGAACAATTTTGTTTAACAAAATATTGATGTGTGCCTTATTAACTTCATTTAGCGTGTATGGTCACACGGCAAATTCCATTTTTTAACTTTAAATCAATTGTTATGAGAAAGATATTTACTCTCATCATCGCGCTGTTTGGGGTTCTGACCTTGTCAGCCCAAACACAATCTACCCGCCTTAGCATCAGCAGCATGAAGGATATTTCTTACGTTACCCTTAACGGCCGTGCATATTATTTGAATGGTCGCGACCGCGACCGTGCTATTCACCTGAATAATCTGTCTTCGGGCCGTTATTTAGTAAAAGTATATACCAGGCGCAATGGCCGCGGAGGATATTCGGGTTATGGTAATGCCAATAACGGTGTGCTGTTGTATCAGGGATATGTTCAGTTGAGGAGGGGCTTCCATACGGATTTGTTTATAAACCGTTTCGGACGCGGCTTTTTGGATGAAGAACGCATCGTATACCGCAGTGGCCGTTATGTACACGACGATGACGATGATTATTATGAGTACGACGACCGCTGGAATCAGCCTTCTCGTCAGGCAATGAGTGCAAGTTCGTTTCAACAACTGAAGCAAACCATCGGCGGACAATCATTCGATCAAACCCGAGTGAATATCGCGAAGCAAGCCATAAAAGACAATGCCTTTACTTCGGCACAGGCTAAGGAATTACTGGAGTTGCTGAGTTTTGAGGACAACAAACTTGAGTTGGCTAAAATGCTCTATCCTGTTGTTACCGATCGTTCGAACTATATCATAGTGTATGATGTGTTCAACTTCAGTAGCAATAAGGATAAACTGGCAGATTATATCACCAATTACCGGGATTAAAGTGATTGGGTTCATAATAAAAAAGAGGCTGTAGTGATAACAGCCTCTTTGTATTAGAAGGGTTTGAGTAATTTATTTCATCACCTCAGCCATGGTTTTGCCGATATCGGCGGGGCTGTCAACTACGTGAATACCACACTCACGCATGATGCGCATTTTGGCGGCAGCGGTGTCATCTTCTCCACCCACAATAGCTCCGGCGTGTCCCATCCTGCGGCCGGGAGGCGCGGTTTGTCCTGCAATGAAACCAACGACCGGTTTTTTATTTCCGGTTGATTGAATATAATGTGCGGCTTCTGCTTCCATGCTTCCGCCGATTTCTCCAATCATCACAATCGCATCGGTTTCAGCATCATTCATGAACAGTTCAATGGCTTCACGTGTGGTAGTTCCGATAATGGGGTCTCCGCCAATACCGATGGCAGTAGAAATTCCCAGTCCGGCTTTGGCAATCTGATCTGCCGCTTCGTAGGTTAAGGTGCCTGATTTAGATACAATTCCAATGCGTCCCTTTTTGAAAATAAAGCCAGGCATAATACCCACTTTGCATTCGTCGGCAGTAATGACACCCGGACAGTTAGGTCCGATCAACCGGGTATTTTTTCCTTGCAGGAATTGCTTCACCCGAACCATATCCTGTACAGGGATACCTTCGGTGATACATACCACCAGTTCAATACCGGCATCGGCTGCTTCCATAATGGCATCTGCCGCAAAAGCCGGTGGTACAAAAATGATGCT
>DPFD01000205.1:220-445 GCA_003534175.1 Chitinophagaceae bacterium | reverse complement strand
TCCCCCTTTACCGGGAGTAACACCACCTACTACCTGAGTACCATATTCCAGCATCTGAGAGGCATGGAATGTACCTTCCGTACCTGTAAAACCCTGCACGAGGATTTTTGATTGTTTATTGACTAATACTGACATGCTAAATATTAATAATTTTCAGAAATGTGGCGCAAAGATAAGGAGATGCGTTTTTTAAGCCAATTTTCATCTGCATCCCTCTGAAATGGA
>DPFD01000205.1:0-196 GCA_003534175.1 Chitinophagaceae bacterium | reverse complement strand
TTTGGCATCCTGCAAAAACTGAGAGGCAAAGATGAATTTGTTCAGCTTTTCATTTTTGGAAAGGATGATGTCTTCACTGTTTCCATCCCATTCTTTCTTACCATCCACCAGAAACAGAATATTTTCTCCAATTTCCATTACGCTATTCATATCGTGCGTGTTGATGATGGTAGTGATATTAAACTCCAGGGTGAGG
>DPFD01000146.1:3402-5323 GCA_003534175.1 Chitinophagaceae bacterium | reverse complement strand
GGCAACTGTGCCATCATACACTTTATCTTCTGCGATTAATCCACTAACGGTTAAGTTTTTGGGTAATACCTCAAAAGACTGATCAACCGTAGGTGCAGGATTGTATGTTCCGTTTCCTGCCTGAGCGGCGGTGATGGTAACCATACCAACTCCATGGATGGTAACCGTGTTGCCACTTACTGAAGCCACATTATCATCACTGCTGGTATACGTTACCGTGAGGCCGGATGAAGCGGTGGCTGTCAGGTTGAAGGGCGCATCACCATAGGTTACATCAGATAATGCATTAAAGGTGATGGTTTGATTTTGCAGACTGGAATTGTTCACCGTTAAGGTTTGATCTACCGGTGTGGCTGCATTGTAATTATCATCCCNNTAATGGATACCGTATTGCCGGAGATGGTTGCCACCGCAGGATTGGAACTATTGTAGGTAATGGTTAAGCCGGAAGTGCTGGTAGCCGTCAGGTTAAAATCAGGATCTGTATCCAGTACATCGGCCAGCGGATCAAAGGTGATGGTTTGATTGGCCTTATCCACTGTGAGGGTTTGCTGCACGTTCAGGGCAGGGTTCCAGTTGGCATCGCCATTCTGAGAAGCGGTAATGGTAGTAGAACCGGCGCCCACTATGGTAACGGTGTTTCCTGAAATGCTTGCCACCAGCGGGTTAGAGCTGGAATAGCTAACAGGCAAGCCGGAGGAGGCCGTAGCTGTTAAGTTAAAAGGTGCATCTCCAAAAGTTACATTCGATAATGCTCCGAAAGTAATGGTCTGATCTCCCGGATCTATACTGATGGCAATGGTTTCATCCGCACTGGTACCCGCGCCGTTGGTTGCATTTACATCCAGTTCAAAGTAACCGGCTTCTTCAGGCGTACCAGAAATTTCACCGGTGGTAGTATTCAGGTTCAATCCCTGAGGTAAGGTACCGGTAGCAATTGCATAAGAAGTAGGAGAATTGGTAGCCACAATCTGGAAAGATGCCGGAACATTCACAGTGCCCAGATATAACTCCTGGCTTACAACAGGTGGGTTAGCTATTATTAATTCATCAGCATAAATCTGAAAATTATCTACCCTATTGTTACCTGTAGCATTTGTAGCACCTGTGAATGTAATTTTTAAATAAACAGTCACTGCATCATCAACATCATCAAAATTAGTTAAATCAACTGTCTGTAAGCTGTAAGATGTGCTTGTTCTTCCGGTTATTGTCGAAGCATTTGTAAAGTTTGTACCATCTGTACTGTATGCCCAAGTATGAGTAGTAAAACCTGTACTAGTTCCACGGGTTGCATAAGTAACGACAGGATTTTCATACCCTAAAGTTGACAACTTGATAACTATACTCTTACCATTTGCAGAGCTGTTTGCGATAGAGATTGACCCAGTATTAGCCGGAGTACTCTTTGGGTCATTTATTGTAGAACCTGCAAAGTTTGTAAGTTCAGGATTCGAACTTTGACTGAAAGTTGAAGAGCCGTTAGAACCATCAGCATAAATTCCAGCTGTACCAACTTGCTCACCAAACTCAGCAAGATACGATGTTGGAGTATTGGGAGCAGCTTGCGTTGAGGGGAATGACCAGGCAGCCAATTGTGTTTGTGCATTTACAGCAGTTGTGCTGATCATTAGGATTGTAACTAATGATAAAACTAAATGCCAAACTCGATTTTTGCATACCTCATAAAAAAGTGTAGAAACTTTCATAATAGATTGTTTTTGTTTGTGTTTGGATGTGCCTGCAATTTCGGATGTTCATCCTGCCCAAAAATGAGCAACAGGTTATTAAAATATTAAGCCTTTCGGAGGGGATAGATTGGAAGTGTACAAAGATAGGGTAATCAATACTTTTACAGCCCGATTGGTGCAAATTAGCACAAGAATTTATTCACAGTTTTCGAACCGGCGGTGAAGGGCGG
>DPFD01000146.1:0-3379 GCA_003534175.1 Chitinophagaceae bacterium | reverse complement strand
TAAGCAGTATACCCTCCCGGAGCGAACCCGACTCCCGGAGGCAAAAAAAATCCCGGCCAAATAGCCGGGAAAATTTCGTGCCCAGAACTGGATTCGAACCAGCACACCTCGCGGCGCCGCCACCTGAAGACGGTGCGTCTACCAATTTCGCCATCTGGGCATTGAATTGGGAATGCAAATGTAGGAAAAGATTGCATCCCGAACATTCAAACGTAAAAAATTTATGCCCAGGCGATTTCTTTTTTCCGAAATCGGTTAGTGCGGCAATTTATCCCGGAAGTATCCGTACACCCAGGTACCCGCAATAGCGCTGAGGATAACCACCAACACTACCGTTACACCGGTACCGATTTGCGCGAAGAGCGGGCCCGGACAGGCACCCGTAAGCGCCCAGCCTAAACCGAACAACAATCCTCCGTAAATCTGGCCTTTATTGAATTGCTTCGGGTGAAAGATGATGGGTTCACCATGAATGGTTTTCATCTTAAACTTTTTAATGAGGAACACTGAAATGGCTCCCACCACTACGGCCGTACCAATTACGCCGTACATGTGAAAACTCTGGAAGTGGAACATTTCCTGCACACGGAACCAGGAGATGACTTCTGCCTTTACAAATACGATTCCAAACCACAGTCCTACCAACAGGTACTTCACATTATACCAGGCCGGGTGCTTTTGATCCGATTCGTTGATACACATGGTATCCAACGAACGTACTTCATGGTCGGGATTGGTTTCAATGGTTATCGGCTCTGGGGCCGTTGCCGATGTATGATTGCTTTGCATGATACTGTATGAGGTTTAGAGGTTCAGGATATAAGGTAAAATAAAATTGGCCATGAGGATACCGCCCACCATGAAAGCCATCGTAGCTATCAGGGATGGCCATTGCAGGTTGCTGAGGCCCATAATGGAGTGGCCTGAGGTACATCCACCGGCATAGCGGGAACCGAATCCCACCAAAAACCCACCTCCTACCAGCATAATCAGCCCGCGCAGCGTGAACAGGTGCTCCCAGGAGAAAATATCCTTCGGTACCATGCTGCTGTAATCGGTGATGCCATATCCTTTCAGGGATGCTTCCAGGTTAGGATTCACGACTACCGGATTCGGATCGGCCAGCAGAGTGGTTGCGATAAACGCCCCGCCAATGATGCCAATTACAAAAACAAAATTCCAGATTTCCTTTTTCCAGTCGTACTTAAAAAACTTCACATTTCCCGGGAAACAGGAGGCACATACATGCCTGAAGTTTGCCGACAATCCAAAGTGTTTATTGCCCAGCAGCAGTAAGGCCGGTACAATCAATCCAATCCCCGCCCCTGCCACATACCATGGCCAGGGTTGCTTTAACATTTCTAACATGTAATTGTTGATTTTAAAATTTCAGATATTTCGTTTATGCTATGCCGTTACGTCTGATCCGGATACTACCGGCAAGCCTTCTTTCAGCCATTCGTTCATTCCGGGTGAATAATTATAAACGTTGGTAAACCCGTGTTTGGCGAGTACGGAGTATCCGAGCGATGCACGGTCTCCGCCCTGGCAATGAATCAGTACATTACCTTCCCGGTTTACTTTGTTCAGGTTATTCTGAAGCGTGCCTACGAACACATGGTCAGCACCTTCTATATGCCCGCTGGCATATTCAGTAGCGCCTCTTAAATCAACCACCTGTGTATCTTTCCCCAAACGCATATTCTGGAACGTATCGAGATTGATGTTCTGTACGGTAGACAGTGTTCCACCGTTGCTGGTCCACAGGTCTACTCCCGGCACATAGCCCATTACATTATCGAGGCCAATACGCATGAGTTTACGCACAATATCGTCGAGCTGCGCTTCGTCTGCAATCAGGATAAAAGGCTGATCATATCTGAGCATCCATCCTGCCCAGGTATTCAGGCTGTTGTTGTTCTGAATATTCAATGACCCCGGAATAAAGCCTTTGGCAAACTCCGCTTTATTTCGTGTATCCACTACCGTTATACCTTTGTCGATTGCTTCTTTTAGTTGGGCATAATTCAGTTCAGCAGGTTTAGGCACTGCGGTTAAGAGCGGACGATCCACTTTATTCAGGTGTTTCATCATTGCGAAATAGTACGGTGGCTCGGGCTGTCCTTCCAGTAAAAAGTTGGTGAACCCTTTTTCATCTTCCTGAAAACGGAATGCCCAGTTTCTGATTTTTTCATATCCCACCGTAGACGATGGTACCGCACCGAGTGCTTTACCACAGGCTGAACCCGCACCATGTCCCGGCCACACCTGAATATGATCCGGCAACTCATAGAAACGTTGAATCGACTGGTACATCTGCTTGGCACCGGCATCCATAGTGCCTTTCAAACCGGCGGCTTTTTCCAGCAAATCGGGGCGTCCAATATCTCCCACAAAAACAAAATCACCGGTAAAGATCATCACCGGCTCATTGCTGGCAGGCGTATCCGTTAGTAAGAATGAAATGCTTTCCGGTGTATGCCCGGGTGTATGCAGCACTTCAATTTTCAGATTGCCCAGCATCACCACATCTCCATTCTTCAGGCCTTTATGCGGGAACTGATATTGCCAGTCGGGCCCACCTTCATCCGAGAGATACATGGAAGCACCGGTAAGCTGAGCCAGTTCGCGCGTGCCGGTCAGGAAATCCGCATGAATATGGGTTTCAAACAAATGGGTGATGGTCATGTTTTGCTGTTTGGCAATGTCGAGGTACGTATCCACATCCCTTTTAGCATCAATCACCGCAGCCACGCCGGCTTTCTGGCAGCCTATAAAATAACTCGCCTGTGCAAGGCTTTTATCATAAATCATTTGAAAGTACATAAGAACGAAAATTTAAACGTTTACAAAAAAATATGTTGAGTGTGTTAAAAGAAAAGTTCCTTGGTAATAATATAGATACCCATCACCAGTACAAACCAGCCAAAACCTTTTTTCAGCGCATCCGCTGCAATGCGTTTGCTCAACCGGTTACCAATAAAGATTCCCACTACTGCCAGTGCTGTTACCGACAACAGGAGGGGCCAGTCCATTTCAATTTTACCCACATCTCCCGTGAAACCAATGAGCGATTTAGCGGCAATAATCAGCAGCGAAGTACCTACTGCCTGCTTCATAGGCAATTTACTTAAAATTACCAGTGCAGGAATAATTAAAAATCCACCGCCTGCGCCCACGAGTCCGGTGAGTACCCCCACCAGTGTGCCTTCCAGCAAAATAACCGGATAGTTGAACTTTTGTTTTACAGGTTCATCAGCCATCGTGCGTTTACGCGGCGTGCGAATCATTGAAAAAGATGCAGCCACCATCAGCACGGCAAAAATGAGCATGAGCAACAAGGGCTTGGTGAGTACAAAACTTCCGGCAGTAAACAGTT
>DPFD01000095.1 GCA_003534175.1 Chitinophagaceae bacterium | reverse complement strand
AGCAGTTCAGCCAACTCCTCGGTTGAAGGTTCTCTTTCATGCTCCTGCTCAAATGCCATGTAAGCTTTATTTGCTTTATTGTAGGTGCCAATTTTATTTTGAGGTAAACGCACCAACCTTCCTTGCTCGGCCAAAGCCTGCAAAATAGACTGACGAATCCACCAAACAGCATACGAAATGAATTTAAAGCCCTTGGTTTCATCGAAACGCTGAGCGGCCTTAATAAGACCCAGATTGCCCTCATTGATCAGATCACTAAGCGATAAACCCTGATGTTGGTATTGTTTGGCCACAGATACCACAAATCTCAGGTTGGCCTGCACCAGTTTGTCCAGTGCACGCTGGTCTCCCATTTTGATTTTCTGAGCTAAGATGGTCTCCTCTTCCGGAGTGATCATGGAAATTTTCGAAATTTCCTGCAGGTATTTCTCAACGGCTTGAGAATCCCTGTTGGTGATCTGGGTTGCGATTTTTAATTGCCTCATGGTAGGTTTGATTCAAGTATGACTTTTAGACAGTACGGGTGTCGGATTCGTTGCACGGGATAGAGGAAACTACTGAACAAGTATGCAAATTTAAAACTCAATTCTCGCATTTCATAATTTCTGAGAAGCAAATACTGATTTTTATTTGTATTGTAGTATATCTTCTACCCCATTCATTACACGAATTCCACAGAATCTTATGCGTCAATTATCTTGCCAATGAGCATTTATATGCATGTTACCGTACATTTGTCAGTATGATAGACCTCCGTTCAGATACGTTTACGCGTCCCGGTAAGGGTATGTTAAATGCAATGTTAAATGCTTCCGTGGGAGATGATGTTTTTGGCGAAGACCCAACGGTGAATGCATTGGAAGAACGTGTTGCATCCTTATTCGGTATGGATGCCGCCCTGTTTTGTCCGAGCGGAACTCAAACCAATCAGATTGCTATTAAATGCCATACAAGGCCGGCAGATGAGGTTATATGCGATCATTCCAGTCATGTTTATATCTATGAAGGTGGTGGAATTGCGTTTAACAGCGGATGCCAGGTACGCCCCATCCAGGGAGAACGCGGTAAAATCACTGCCGCTCAGGTGCTGGAAGCCATCAATCCCGACGATGTGCATAAGCCGGTGAGCAGACTGGTGTGTATCGAAAATACTTCAAACCGGGGCGGAGGTAGTTGCTATACCACCAACCAGATGCAGGAAATCAGGGATGTGTGCGATGCCCATCAAATGGCCCTGCACCTCGACGGCGCCAGAATTTGGAATGCCATTACCGCCGGTAGCGGAACTCCTCAATGGTATGGCCGAACATTTCATAGTATATCGGTTTGCCTGAGTAAAGGACTCGGTGCACCCGTGGGTAGCGTGCTGATTGGCTCTAAATCCTTCATCCATCAGGCCAGACGTATTCGCAAAGTAATGGGCGGTGGAATGAGGCAGGCAGGGTATCTGGCTGCTGCCGGATTATACGCACTGGAAAATAATACCGACCGGCTGGCAGAAGATCATGCCCATGCTCATCAAATTGCAGAAGCACTGATTGCCCAATCCTTTATTGGAAGAATCCTTCCGGTGGAAACCAATATTATCATTTTTGAAGTACTCCCCCCTTACTCCCCGGCAAAATTTGTGGAGCACATGCTTTCACATAATATCCTTTGCCTGGCCATCTCTCCTACCCAGGTGCGTATGGTTACCCACCTTGATGTGTCTCAACCCATGATCGAAAAAGGGGTGGAGGTAATTAAAAACATGTAATCTAATTTAAGTTTATATAAACATTATAAATCTATATAAATCAATTAATAATATTTAATAGATGCTGAAAAAAGTTAACCCGGTTTCCACTGCTTCCTGGAAAAATCTTGAAGGACTGGCTCATGCCGCAACAAACAGATCGGTAAAGAGCCTCTTTGATCAAAACCCCAAAAGGTTCGATGAGTACTCCCTGCAACTTGGCGATATTTTGTTTGATTTTTCGAAAAACAACCTGAACGAATCCGAATGCAAAGAACTTTTTCGGCTCGCTGAATCATGTGGTGTTCGGGAAGCTGTAGAGTCTATGTTCACCGGTGAACGGATCAACGAAACGGAAAACCGGTCGGTGTTGCATACCGCATTAAGAAAAACCGATGGCCACCCCCTGGTGGTTGACGGAAAAGATATTATGCAGGATGTGGTGCGGGTTAGATATCAAATGAAGGATTTCTGTAATGCGGTGCATACCCATAAACACCTGGGGTATACGGGTAAGCCTATCCGCTATATTGTGAATATTGGTATTGGCGGATCTGATCTTGGTCCGGTTATGGTAACAGAAGCCCTGAAACCTTATCATATAGAAGGTATCCGAACTTTTTTTGTGAGCAACGTAGATGGAACACATATCACCGAAACGCTCAAACAGGTTACGCCGGATGAAGCGCTTTTTCTGATTGCCAGCAAAACGTTCACCACGCAGGAAACGATGGCCAATGCACATACTGCACGTGAGTGGTTTTTAAGTAATGGCGGAACTATAGAGGGTATTGCCCGGCATTTTGCTGCCCTGAGCACCAACGCCTCTGCCGTGACCGAGTTTGGAATTGCAGCCGAGAACCGTTTTGAATTCTGGGATTGGGTGGGTGGAAGATATAGTTTGTGGAGCGCCATCGGTTTGTCAATCGCCCTAACCATCGGCTACAACAGGTTTGAAGAGCTACTGAAAGGCGCTGAATACACCGACCTTCATTTCAGGCATACCCCTTTTGAAAAAAACATTCCCGTAATCATGGCCATGGTGGGGATATGGTACCGGAATTTTATGGGAGTGCATTCAGAAGCTATCCTCCCCTACGATCAATACCTCCACCGATTTGCCGCCTACTTCCAGCAAGGCAATATGGAGAGCAATGGTAAATCTGTCGATCGAAATGGCGAGAGGGTACATTATGCTACCGGACCGGTGGTTTGGGGTGAACCCGGTACCAACGGACAACATGCGTTTTATCAACTGATTCATCAGGGAACCGATGTGGTTCATTGCGATTTTATTGCCCCGGCCATCAGCCACAATCCTTCGGGTAATCATCACCGTTTGTTACTGAGCAATTTTTTTGCACAAACCGAAGCGCTTATGCTGGGAAGTGAAAATGAAAATCCGCACAGGGTGTTTCTGGGAAATAGGCCAACCAACTCCTTCCTGATAAAGCAAATCACACCTTTCAATCTGGGTAGCCTGATTGCATTATACGAACACAAAATATTTGTTCAGGGAATAGTGTGGAATATTTACAGTTTCGATCAGTTTGGTGTAGAGTTGGGCAAAGTGCTTGCCAACCGTATCCTCCCGGAACTGGAAACCAAAGATGCCGTGCATTCGCACGACGGATCCACCAATGGTTTGATGAATGCCTGGAAAAAAATGTATTACTAGGGTTATGATATGTTGCCATCCGGTTAGCATGATTCGGCCGAACAGTCCCTTAATATCTACAGATACCGCTTCCCTTGCATTAACCCATCCACGGGCATGCACTATATAAACAACAAAATCCGGCTGTTACACCGGATTATTTTCAATCAATGACTGAGTCTGTTTTCGGGAAGTGTATTACCACTTGTCCACTTCTTCATGTGCATCAGCATTTCCCGCTGATGTATCCTCTGAAGAAGAGGGTGTTGAAGGAGTTTCAACTGGTGCTTCTGTAACAACAGGTGATGCCGGAGCTTCGTGAACTGTATCCTCACCTTCGTACGGAGTATCATGATTGAATGCGTCGAAATCAAAATCCGGCATTAAATCCGTTTTTACAAAATCAACCGCTTCATTCAATCCCTTAATGAATTTATTAAAATCCTCTTTGTACAGGAAAATTTTATGACGATCGTAACCGTCAGAATCAAATCGTTTCCTGCTCTCGGTAATGGTGAGGTAGTAATCGTTACCACGGGTTTCTCTCACATCAAAGAAATACGTTCTGCGCTTACCGGCTTTAATTCGTTTGCTGTAAACGCTGTCCATCTTTTTGTCGTTGTTTTCGTACGCCACCTGAATAGTTTTTTTGGTCAGTTTGAAGTGTTAGCAAAGATAAATTTGTTTTCGAAATCACAAAATTTTGTCAATTTTCTTTTGGATGATTTTCAGGGCTGCCACTTTGTTGTTGCCGGTGATACATTTCGGCGTACAAACCTCCCGCTTCCAGCAACTCGGCGTGTGTGCCCGATTCAGCAATTCTTCCTTCCTGCATTACAATAATGGTATCAAATTCCATCAGGGAAAATAATCGGTGGGTTATAATGATGGTTGTTTTATCCCGGGTGTATTCTTCCAGCGCTGCGGCTATCCGTTGCTCGGTTTCAGCATCTACGGCACTCAGGCAATCATCAAGTATCAGGATGGAAGGTTCCTTCACCAGTGCGCGGGCTATGGATATCCGCTGTTTTTGTCCGCCACTCAGGGTGATGCCCCGCTCTCCTACACTGGTATCGTAACCTGCTGGGAATCTCAAAATCTCTTCGTGCACTCCGGCCGCCTTAGCTGCCCGCACCATGTCTTCTTCTTTCACATGTTGTTGGGCAAAGGCAATGTTATTCCGGATAGTATCACTGAAAAGGAATACATCCTGCGGTACATAACTGATGGCCTTTCTCAATGCATTGCGGTGGATTTTTTCTACAGCTATTCCATCGAACTCAATGGCCCCACTATCGGGTTCGTATATACGCAACAGCAATTGTGCGAGTGTAGTTTTCCCGGAACCTGTTCTGCCTACCACTGCAATTTTATTTCCTTTTCGAATATGGATGTTCAGGTTTTGTATGGCACGAATGCCGGTGTTGGGATAG
>DPFD01000143.1:6649-7179 GCA_003534175.1 Chitinophagaceae bacterium | reverse complement strand
GCAAGCCAATTGTGGCCATGGCCGGCAGATTTCATTATTATGAAGGATATACACCACAGGAAGTAGTATTTCCCATCCGCGTGATGAAGTTTTTGGGTGTTACCCATTTATTGCTGAGCAATGCGGCGGGAGGAACGAATGCACATTTTAAAGTGGGTGATTTGATGATCATCAAAGACCATGTAAGCTTTTTTCAACACAACCCGCTTATTGGAAAAAATATTCCGGAACTCGGAACCCGCTTCCCGGATATGAGTGAGCCATACAGCAAAGCGCTGATGAGCAAAGCCATGGCGATTGGTAAGGCTGCCGGTTATGATTTGAAAACGGGCGTATACCTTGGTGTAACCGGCCCCACTTTTGAAACCCGTGCCGAATACCGGATGATTCACCTGATGGGCGCTGACGCCGTGGGGATGAGTACCGTACAGGAAGCGATTGCGGCGGTGCATATGGGTATGACAGTTTTTGCGATGAGTGTTATTACCGACCTTGGCATTCGGGACGAAGAAAATGTAATTACCCACCAG
>DPFD01000143.1:4704-6604 GCA_003534175.1 Chitinophagaceae bacterium | reverse complement strand
CTGGTTGGACAGCTATAACTGTAACGCCTACACGATATGTTGAAAGCCATCCCGCTTTTCCTGTTTTGCCTGTGTTCAGCAACACTGCATGCTCAGGTGCTGGAGGGGGGGGTGCAACGGCCGGGCGGACAAACCGGTGCGCCGGGCAGGGTGATGAATCGGGGAGGTATTGTTCGGGATACGGCTAACGCCGGATTTCAGCAGCGCGACGATTTAAAAGATTCCATCACCATCAGTTTCCGTTATCTCGATTCTACCCGCAGGAATCCGATTGATTCGAGCATACACGATTTTGATACCTACTTTTCTATTCCGGCACACCATCAGCACCTCGGAAATAATGGTTCGGCTACTCAATCACTGATTTTCAATCCGTATAAGAAGGAGGGATTTGATGCAGGCTTTCACGCGTATGATGTGTATGCATTCAAGCCCGAAGAAACGCGTATATACCGCACTACCCGGCCCTTTTCAATGCTGGGGTATCAGCTGGCATCCGGCAAGGAGCAGATGCTTCAGGCCATGCACACGCAGAATCCCCGGCCCAACATCAATTTCGGTTTTGATTACCGCCTGATTAGTGCACCCGGATTTTTTGTAGCCCAGAACACCAACCACAATAATTATCGCCTGTTCGGAAATTATCAGGGCAAGCGCAAGCGGTATCAGGGCACATTCGTACTCACCGGAAACACGCTTCGCGCTTCGCAGAATGGAGGCATCACGGCTGATTCCGTGTTGAAAGACCCGAATCGTACCGACCGTTTCAGTGTGCCGGTGAATTTTGGAAACAGTTCCGGGTTCAGAACTAACCCTTTTGTTACCACAGTAAACACAGGCATCACCTACCGTCAACTGAATGCCCTGCTGCGCCAAAGTTGGGATATAGGCCAGAAAGATTCTATTGCGATCAACGACAGTACCACTGAATATTTGTTCTACCCACGCTTGCGCATACAGCACACCCTTCAGTATAATACACAGAGCTATCGTTACCGCGATGTGTATGCTGATTCCACCGTGTATTCGAACTGGTACGACATTACCCTGGACAGAAGTCAGGACACTTTTCAATTGTCTGAGCGCTGGAAAATTTTGTCGAACGATTTGTCCTTTATCACCTTTCCCGATGCACGAAATGCGGCGCAGTTTCTTCAACTGGGTGCTACCTACGAAAGTATCCGCGGGGAACTGCCCGGAGGAGAGGAGAAGCTGTACAACCTCATTGTTCATGGAGAGTATAGAAATCGTACCCGTAATAAATTGTGGGACATACTGCTGAAGGGCAGGGTGTATGTTGCCGGATTCAACAACGGTGACTATCTGGTTCAGGGTAGCCTTAACCGTTACCTCAATAAACGCTGGGGTAACATTCGTTTATATTTCTTAAATGTAAACCGGAGTCCGTCGTATATTTTCAATGCTGGTTCTGCCTTTAACCTTACCGGAACATCAGGCTTTAGTAAGGAAAACCACACAGTGCTGGGTGCCACCGCCATGAATCCGCGCTTTACGTTGGGGGTTCAGAGTCATTTAATTGCGNNGTACAAGCAGGCTGTACAATCCTCCGACCTGATACAGGTGTTGCAGGTGTCGGCTTCGCGCAAAACGAGGCTGTCTAAAAAATGGTTTTTGTACACCGACGTAACTGTACAACAAGCCGGGGAAGAATCACCGGTGAATGTACCCTTGTTATACTCCCGCAACCGGCTGGCATTTGAGGGAAGGTTTTTCAAAAACCTCCAGTTGAGTACAGGGTTGGAAGTGCGTTACTACACACCCTACACTGCCGACAATTTCTCACCGGTAATCAGTCAGTTTACGGTACAGGATACCCTGAAAATCAACAATCGTCCGGATGTAGCTGCCTTTCTGCATTTCAGGATTAAATCCTTCACCC
>DPFD01000143.1:2871-4684 GCA_003534175.1 Chitinophagaceae bacterium | reverse complement strand
ACGCACAATAATTTCTCCTCACCGCATTACCCAACCCAGGGGTTGATTATTCGTTTTGGTATACGCTGGTGGTTTGTAAATTAGGCGGGTGCTAACAGCTAACAGTGTTTTGCAGATAATTTCTTCACAACATCTTTACAGGCACTGCATTCCGATCTGAAGTGCATCGAAATTTTAAATCTGAGCGAATAGATTAATGCCAGTATCAGTTGAATGATACAAAAGCATCACACAGTTTTTTGTGTGCTGTACCATTTTTGAAAGATCATTTAAGCGCAGCAATGCAACCCGGTATTGATTAGTTTTTACCTATGCCATAGATGAGTTGTGCTAAATGATTTTCTTCAAAGAATTGTTTGCAGATTTCTGTAGCCCTGGCAAGCAAGGCGTCATTCATTGAATTTGGCGGGTTCCATGCTTCCTGCCGGGTGTGGCCACTTTCCGCAATCATTTCATTGAGCAGTCCGAGATCTTTAATGTTACCCAATTCGGCTATCATCCAGCTGAGGGCATAAAAACGTTTTTTATCGAACAACAATACGTATTTATGTTTCTCATCTTCCGGGAGCTGATTGTAGGGAGAGGAAACGATGGCAGTGGTTTGATATTTTTCGAGTGAAGGATCGGTATGTCCTGTTTCTGTGAGTTGCACAGCACCTCGCAATGCGGTGGCGTAGATGCTGATCCACCGGAGCTTTCTGCGCAATTCATGCACATGATTTTCCATGTCGGTAAACACCGGGTTTTCCTGATAGAAGGCTATGATTTCATCCATCTCTTTTTCAACAAACTGATACAGTGCCTGAATTTCTTTTTTCTCTTTTAACCATTCGGTTTGAGCGAGTTTCTTCCTGATTTTTTTAATGCGTTTACCGTTGAGCCAGTTCTTTTCAGCCATCAATACTTCGAGTTGTTGATACGCTTCAGGAATATGCTTATTGATATTGTCAAGTACATCGGATGGTATATCAGGTACGGTAGATAAGGTAGCCTTACCCATTACATAATGATCCACCACACCAATAGCGTCTTCCACTGCTTTGGCCTGATCTTTTAATTTATCAAACCACGGGTTTTTGGAAATATTGCTATAAATCCGTGCGAGTGATTCCAGCATAAAAAAAGGTGTTCTAATGTTGGCGTGCAGCAGTTGTTCACCCACCGGAGTGTCTGATTTCAGTGCCTGCAGGGTGCTTTCAATTTGTTTAAGATAATACTCAAACCGGTTGATTCCGTTCATATATAATTATTTTTCAAAGTAGGCGATAGTGCCACCTACCCAGGTTTTGTTTTTGTTATAGCGTGTGCCAATCATCTTTCCTTTGCTGAGGCGTGCCAGGTTGTGTACGGCTCTGGGGCGGTCCCAGGTTTTATCCCAGAAGTAAAAAAGCCGGAGTTCTGCTTTGGCAGGTTCATCGGGTGTGAGGATTACATCCGCATAGTGCACTTTTTTCTGCAGGATCCAGTTTTCAGGATCATCAATTTTGTCTATGTCTTCCTGCGTTACATCAATAACCACTCCCATACCCGCAAAGGAGAACAGGGGTTTCAGCACATATTCAGCAAGGTTAACCGGTTGCGATAATTCATTCAGGAAAAACGTATCCGGTACATTGGGGTGATCAATGAAAGGTAAGGTGAATTTGCTGACACGATAGAACCAGTTGGGGTGCGGCACCCATTCCACATCCAGCTTCTGCGTAAGGTCCGTCATTTGTTGCCAGCCTTCCTGCTGGTGCAGGTCATCGAAAATAAGCCGGTTAAAAATCCGGTACACGGGCGTTTTTATTCCTTCCCGGAGATAGAATAATTG
>DPFD01000143.1:0-2850 GCA_003534175.1 Chitinophagaceae bacterium | reverse complement strand
AATCAATGCGTGTTTTTTGCTGAGCCGGATAAATTTCAAGCAGGATAACATTTTCCGGTGCATGGCCATTCAGAATAATTTTCCTCAGCGCCTCTTCATAGGTTTTGCTGTTGTACCCACTGAGGTAGGCAGAAAAATTTTCCGGCACGTTTGCATACTTTTCCGTGATGTGGCTCATGCAACTCTGATAGGCAAACAGGGAAGGGAAGGCCTGCATTTCTATCAGTTGAGGTTCGAGTTTGCCCGCGGCATCCTCACAAACCCCAAAATCAAAAATTAAAAATTCCGGACGATCATTTTCGCCGGGAATGTGTTGACTCGGCGGAATGCTGCGTTGGGTGATGGTTTTAAAATCGCTGCGTAACATCACATCAATGATGCTGTCGCAGGCGCCGAGCATGGAGGCTGTAAAATCTTTGGGAACAAACACCGGTGTTTCGGCTACCCTGAAATCGAGCGCGCCGGGGTGCATGTTTTCTATATCGCGGATATAGGCCTCATATTTCTCTTCTGTAAATTGTTGATTGAATTGTTTCCTGAGATGCGGTACCATGAACAATATTTAGGCTAATATAAGGAAAAAGCGCCAGCGGCGATGAGGGCACGCGCCTGAAAATCATTCATCATCAAGAATCACGAAGCGAACAATCAGGAAGTTATTTCAGTGTTGCAAATTGTATGCGTTGTATAGAACCGGGATGATGCTCATGGCTGATGGTGAAACAATTTTTGTGTTTGCTATGTTGAATGTTTGCCGAAACAATGCGTTAGGGATTGAAACGGATCCGCCCCGGCGGGAGAGTGGAAAGCCCGGCCCCCGCCCGCCGTGGCGGGGGCGGGGGAAACGCCCCAATAAAAACAGCATGCAGGACAATATGCTTTGAGGTTTGTACACTCATGTACAACCAGAAGTTGATGGAATGAAGTGGCAAACTGCGTTTATGCCGTTACCGTGAGTGAGCTTCCTACGGCCTGTTTCAGGAAGTTGGGGATGATGTGCGCATAGGTGAACATGATTTTGTCGGGATCGTTGAGTTGCTCAATCATGGATTCCCATTTGGCGAGTCCGTGATTTTCAATCACCACCGCCTTGCGCTCCGGGGTTTGCAGATGCAGCAACATACCCATGGCATCGGCCTCCGGATGGAACTGTGTGCCAATCATGTATTCGTTGAAACGGATGGCCATGATGGCGCGCTCCAAAGGCACGTGCGGACGATTCTTTTCGATGGCCAGGATTTTGGCACCGATGGCCCGTATTTGAGCGAGGTTGGGTTGTGTGAGCTGATAATCGCGGCTGTCAACGGCATAGAAAGGATCGTTTAATCCTTCGAATACGGGTTCCCGTTGGGCATCCTCCAGGTAGTGTATCGGGAAAACACCGAAGGAGGTGCTTCGCCGCTTGGATACGAGTCCGATTTGTAACGCGCGGCTCACAATCTGAAAGGAATGGCAGATGAGGAAAATATATTTTTTCTTCTGATGATCAGGATTGGCATTGTGTGCTTCCACGGATTGCAGCCAGTTGAAATATGCCGTTTCCCATGCGCTGCCTTCACTCTCTAACGGACTTCCCGGTCCGCCCGTGGAAATATAAATATCATAGGAATCATCCGGTACTTCCAGTTTGTTGCGTACTTCAAATTCATCGAGCTGGAGCGGCAATTGATTCAGGTCGGCAAACTGATGTACGATCTCTCGGATACAACGCATGCCCTGGTTTTCTGCACCGTCATATAAATCGAGGATGGCAACCTTCACGGGTGTATTCAGGTTCATCGGGTAAAAGTATCAAAAATTTAAAAGAGATTCAAGGATTGAACCGATTTAACGCCACGGGATAAATTAAAACATTATGTTATAAATAGCGGTCATCCATCCCGGCAGATGGCGTTTGAGGCGTAAAAACTGCCTACCTTTGCACCTCATTTATGAAGGCAAGAACGTTAAAAAAAGACAAGGTTAATATTATTACACTCGGGTGTAGTAAAAACATGGTAGACAGTGAAGTGTTGAGCGGTCAGCTCCGTGCCAATGATATTGAAGCGGTGCATGAAAATGAAAAGCTCGATCACAACATTGTTATCATCAACACCTGCGGGTTTATTGATAAAGCCAAGGAAGAAAGTATTAACACCATCCTGGATAATGTGGAACTGAAGCGCCGGGGAAAGCTCGACAAAGTGTATGTTACCGGGTGCCTGAGTGAGCGTTACCGCAACAACCTGGAAGCAGAAATTCCGGAGGTAGATGCATTTTTTGGTACCATGGAACTGCCTCAGATTCTTAAACGTTTTGATGCCGATTATCGCGCCGAACTGGTGGGCGAACGTATGCTGGCCACACCGCAGCATTACGCGTACATGAAAATCAGTGAAGGTTGTAACCGCACCTGTACTTTTTGTGCTATCCCGCTGATGCGCGGTAACCACGTGAGTCGCACCATCGAATCGTTGGTGGAAGAAGCCCGACTGCTCGTGAGCCGGGGGGTGAAGGAAATCATGCTGATTGCTCAGGAACTCACCTATTACGGACTCGACATTTACAAGAAGAGGGCCCTGCCGGAATTGCTGCACAAACTCGCGGATATTCCCGGACTGGAATGGATTCGTCTACACTACGCCTATCCGTCGAAATTTCCGATGGAGATTATTGATGTGATGAAGGAACGCGATAACATCTGCAAGTACCTCGATATGCCATTGCAGCACGCTTCCAATAATATGCTGGCTGCCATGAAGCGCCAGATTACCCGTGAAGAAATGGAGGCGCTGATTCACGAAATACGGTTACGCATACCCGAAATATGTTTGCGCACTACCCTCATTGCCGGCTTCCCCGGTGAAACAC
>DPFD01000197.1 GCA_003534175.1 Chitinophagaceae bacterium | reverse complement strand
GGAGTGTATTATGACATCAACGGATTAGCAACTTCTAACCCCGTTACCATTAATGGAATGCAGGTGGGAAATGTATCTAAAATTATCCCGGCAAAAGATATGCGCCATATTGATGTGGAGCTGAGCATCACTAAAAACATTGTGATTCCGGATAATTCAATTGCTATTATTCAACCCAACCCCATAGGTACTACCAGTATTGAAATTAAATTGGGAGATTCCAAAACTTTCCTGAAAAACAATAGTGTGATTCAAACGCAGGCCAATGCCGGTTTGTTTGATGATGTATTGAAAAAAGTGGATCCTGTATTATATGAAGTAAAGAAAGCGGTAGGATCTTTAGACACCGTGCTGCGTAACTTCAACACTATCCTTGATATCAATACCAAAAATAATCTCCGGCATACGTTTGAAAACCTGAACACTGCAACCACTTCGCTCACTGTATCAGCTGCCTCCATTCAGGCCTTATTGAACCAGCAAACAGGTGCCATCACGAAATCGATGGAAAATGTTCAATCGGTAACGGCTAACCTGGCCGCCAATAATGGCAAAGTGAGCAGCATCATGAGCAACCTCGATTCTACTACAGCTAAACTGGCTAGCCTGGAATTAAAACGCACCATGGATACACTGGATGCGGCTATCGGACAACTGAATCAGATCATGACCAGCCTGAACAGTCCGGACGGCACCCTGGGTAAATTCCTCAACGACCCGCGGCTGTACAACAATTTTGTTTCTACCGCCAACAAACTAAACCTGCTCCTGGATGACATTCGCGTTCACCCTAAACGTTATCTGAGTATTTCGCTGATTGGCGGCAAGGCAAAAGCACAACCCCTCACTACACCACTGCCCGATACGCTGGATGCTCCGTATATTNNAAGGTAAACGACTAAACCGATGCAGACTTGCCACTGATGAAATATTTTCTGATTTGTTTCCTCTGGTTGTATGCACATCCATCCTTTGCTCAGGCACCGCCTGCACAAACACTAACGGCAGATACTACCCGAAAAATTGAAATCCTCGGTGCCCGGCATTTACGGCAAACCGAACTCCCCAACGGCGATGTATTCCGCACATTGGCAGGCAACGCCAGGGTACGCCAGGGCAATACCTATCTCAGCGGCGACAGTATTGTACTGAACAACACTACCGGCATTATGGAAGTGTTTGGCAACGTGCACATCAATGATGCTGATACCGTAAACACATACGCTCAATATCTGAGATACGTAGGCAACGAACGTCAAGCCTATCTGAAAAAGGGCGTTAAACTCACCGATGGTAAAGGCACGTTATTCACCGAAGACCTGGAGTACAATATTACCAGTGGTATTGCCACCTATAAAAAAGGGGGACGGGTACTGAATGGCAATACAGTGCTCACCAGCAATGGAGCGGTATATTACTCCGACACCAAGGATGTATATTTTAAAGAGAATGTACAACTCAACGACCCGAAGTATAAAATCAGTGCCGACAGCCTGATGTATAATACAGAGTTCAAAACGGCACATTTTATAGCCCCAACCAACATTGAAAGCGAAAGCGGTAACATTTTCACGCGTTCAGGCAACTATAACCTGGAAACCGGAGAAGCTTTTTTTTACGACCAGAGTTTGCTAAAAGACAGTTTGCGTTCGGCCACCGGGCGAAGCATTGCCATCGACGAAAAAACAGGAATTGTAAACATTGAAGGAAACGGCAAAGTGGTAGACAGCGCCAATCAGGTAATATTGCTGGGCGGACAAATCTTCATGGACCAGAAAAAAAACACCTTTCTAGGAACACGCAAGCCGGTGATGATATTTTACCGCGACAATGACAGCACTTATATAGCAGCAGATACTCTTTTCTCCGGTGTGAAGCTGCGCGATACCACCCTTACCACGAAACTAACGTCAACGGATACACTGAATATACAATCGCTCGATAAGGCCCCGTCAGACAGTATCCGTTTTTTTGAGGCGTTTCATCATGTGCGGATATTCAATGATTCTCTCCAGGCCGTGTGCGACAGCCTCTATTACTCCACCGACGACTCCATATTCAGACTCTACCAGCACCCCCTTGTATGGAACGGTCAAAGCCAGATCAGCGGGGATACCATGTACCTGTACACGAAGAATCAGAAGCCTGATAAAATGGAAGTGTTTTTCAACAGCTTTGTGATCAACCATCCCACCCGGGGCATCTTCAATCAAATCTCTGGACGTACCCTCAATGCTTTTTTTACAGAGGGAAAAATTGATGTGGTGCATGTACGAGGCAATGCAGAAAGCATCTATTATCCGCAAAATGATGACAGCGCCTATACTGGCATGAACCGTAGCAGCGGAGAAAGGCTGTATGTATATTTTCTAAATCAGGCACTCGATAAAGTGAAGTTCATACAACAGGTAAACGGTATATTGTACCCGATGGACCAGCGACCGGCTGATCAGCAATACCTGAAAGGATTTCTGTGGCAAGACAACAGGCGTCCGAAACACAAACTTGAATTGTTTGAGTAACTTTAACCGACCNNATGAGGCTGTTAACCTTTTTGATTGTTACACTATTGTTTTTACAACATTCCGTTGTTGCACAAACCGGCAATGGTGCAAACGATCGCTTTCGTGGTATGTGGGAATATGGAAAAGCAGGCGAAACCGATAAGGTACATGCTAAACTGCACATAGCGGGTGTACAGGACCACATACTGTATCCGGCTAAACTCACGCTCACCGTAAATGAATATACTTCTACCTGCTATCTGTTGCTCGCCAAAAAAAGTATTCGTCAGCTCGCCATTGGCAGTCAGCGGAATATCATTGAAGAAACCCCTTTCACCGCAGGGGCCAGCATGCATCAGTTTAACGGCGTGTTTGATTTATCGGCCGACCGCTCCGGTGGCGGATTTTTAACGATTAACCGACTGCGTTACAGTCAGGTTAAACTCAGGAACCAAAAGAAAGACAAGCCGGATGCCCGGCATGCCACCACCGCCACCCTGCTGTTCAACTTCCTTGAAAACGATGCCGTACGATTTACTAAAACCAGTGATTCTGCCTGGGATGAACCGGCAGTATTTGATATATTGCATTCTCCCTACTCCGGATTTTATTATGGCAAGCGCGACACCTTTGGAGTGAAAAGTTTAACCGGTGTTACCAAGTTTTCAGGAAAACATACCGGCATTGTAAGTGCCTCTGTCAATGGCCGTACCATTTTTGATCATGCCTATGCGCGCGACAAACGAATAGTTAACGAAATAAAACTGGATACCGGCGCCAATCTCATCGCCCTTTTTGTGGAAGAATATGGCAAGAAGCCCGCTCAAACCGTACAGATGGATCTCGATTTCTATACCCATCAAACGGCATTGCATTTCGCCGATAAAAAAGATGACAGAGCTACCTTCATTTTGTTGCCCGTTACCTATTTCGGACCGATAGATACTGCCAGTCCGAAACTGAACAACCTTAAACTCATGATGGAACAGATGGTGCAAAACAGGGAAACCATTTATTATTATCCTGACACCGATGGACAACAGGTAAGCGTAAACGAAGATGTGCAAAGAAAACTACTGCGTGAAGCAACCGTGGTAGGAAACATGACGGCAACATCCAGAGAAGTATTGCTGGGGCTGTGGGATGATGCCGTAGAAGATGGCGACAGCATCTCACTCAACATCAACGGCACCTGGGTGGTTCAGGGTATGCCTGTGCTTAAAAGACCACAGTTTATTTCTGTTAAACTGAACGCCGGAGTAAACAAAATAATATTCATAGCCGATAATCAGGGTTCCATCATCCCCAACACCTCAATGCTGGAGATTATTGATGAACGCCAGCGCAAATCATACAAAATCAACACCGACTATTTTCAGAACAACCTCATCAATATCCTGTACGAATTACCTCCCGGCAAAGGCAGTCCTTAAAAATAAGGCCGTACCTTAGGAACATGAAAATTTTCAATCGGGAGCAAATCCGCGCATGGGATGCCTACACGCTACAGGAAAAACAAATCAGCGAAACCGATTTAATGAATGATGCCGCACAGGCATGTGTGAACTGGCTGCAACCCCTGTTACCCTCCTACAACGGGGTGATGATATTTTGTGGCAAAGGAAATAACGGTGGCGACGGCCTCGCCATAGCCCGGATGCTTTTTCAATTAGGCGTTACCGTTAGTGCATACCGGATATCAGGAAGTTACAGTCAGGCGAACACCTATCAGGCCGGCGAACTGCCTAAAGAAATCCCCCTGAATACACTCTCCGAAACAACCGATTTTCCAGCAATACCGGAAGGCATCCTGGTGATAGACGCCCTGCTGGGCACCGGTTTGAAGCAAGCCGCAGAAGGCCTAACAGCCTCACTGATTCAACATATCAATTCCTTTCATGCCACGGTGGTATCCGTTGATATCGCCAGTGGAGTTTGTACAGATGAATGCGTGGATGCCCCGGCCATACAGGCTACGCATACCCTCAGTTTCCAGCAAAACAAGCTGGCATTTTTCAGGCCGGAATATGCTGCCTTCAATGGCACCGTTCATGTATTGCCCATTGGGTTGAGCGAAAGCTATGAGCAACAAACTGCATCCACCTTTGAATGCATGGAACTGAAGGATATCCGGCACTGGATTAAACCGCGGGCTGCATTTTCACATAAGGGTAGCTACGGACATACCGCCTTGCTTGCCGGGAGTTTTGGCATGATGGGGGCCGCCATACTGNNACTGGCTGCGCGCGGCTGCCTCGCTTCGGGTGTGGGCAATCTCACCTGTTATGTACCCTCCTGCGGATATGAAATCATGCAAACCGCTGTTCCGGAAGCGTTATGCATCGTATCCGGCAAAGACACTATTAAAGAAGCTGGCGACACAGCAACGATTTCCGCTATTGGTGCAGGACCGGGCCTTGGCACCTCACCCCAACATGTTAACCTGCTGCGTGAATTGTTTATGAAAAGATTGCCG
>DPFD01000011.1:5898-12668 GCA_003534175.1 Chitinophagaceae bacterium | reverse complement strand
TTGCATTGCTGAACAAGTTGAAGGTGACATATCCTGACGTATTTGGCTCTATTGATGTTGAAAAAATTAAGAATCAGGAACTGTTGGACATCCTAACAAAAGTAAATGGTCAACTTGATAGGCGTATTGATTTAGCTCTTGCACAAAACCGGGTTAATAAACTACAAGGAAAAGCTGATGAGTATTTGCAAGACTTGATTGCTTATGAATCANNTAAATATGGATTAGCCGGATTGGGTAAAAAAGACCTAAGACGAGGGTATGAATATACGATGGGGCAACTGGCATCTGCTCAGTCGAATAATGAGGTTGCTCAGCTCGTAGACAGGGTAAAGAGTGTGAGTGAATTCATTGCTGACCCCACTAAAATGAAAGGGCTGAAAGCTGCACAACAAAGTGAACTGATGAATTTGCAGAAGGGTTTTGCTTCCGGAAAGAGATCAATAGCTGATTTGGAGAGAGCTGAATCAATTATCAGCCCATCGAAAATCACAACAAATACACCGACCGGAGGTACCGGTGATGGAGGAAGCGGTAAAAGTGCTGACAGGGCGATTGCAGGTTCCGGGCCGCGCATCATCAATATTCACGGTGTAAAATTCATGGACAAACTGGAATTGCATACAACAAACCTGGGTGAAGGAAGTGAGGCAATCCGTGCGCATTTAGAGGAGATGTTTTTGTGTGTGCTTAACTCAGGGGCACGTGTACAAGATAATTAATGAAGTTATGGCCAATTTGCTCTTTGACATTGAAAGTTTGTATCGTCAACAGTTCGGCTCAACGCCTTACAAAATTGGCAATGTAGCGGTATCAGATGGCAATGATGCTGAGGTATATAAACTGGCGCAGGATCAGTTTAAAAAACCATTGCTCACATCCAATTTGAAAACAACCGATTTGATGGGCGTTGAAGTATGGATGCCCACATACTTTGATGAGCTTCCTGAAGAGATTGGCAATAATGGTAGGTTGTTTCTCCCATACGGCGTTGTTCGTGTAACCGGTAGCAGCAACATAATCAGAACACCACTTGCCGAAAGAATAGGTACTGTTAAGGAGCTGTACTCCATCGACGATTATAAAATCACTTTTAAAGGTTTTTTTATTGACAAAGAGAACANNAACCTGTTTCCTCAATCAGATATTGAAGCTCTAAAGAAAATTCATGAGTTGGGCCGCGCTTTCAAAATGTATAACCCTGTTACCAACATATTCCTGGAACATGAAGGTTTGATTGAACTGGAGCAAAACCGGGTAGTTATTACCTCATTTGAATTGCCTGAAGTGGAAGGTGGGCGTAACCGTGTAAGGCCATTTGTAATGCAATTAGAAAGTGATACGGTGTTTAAACTGGAGGTAGAGTAATGTTTAAAATGACCTGCGATATAAAATTTGAGGGGTATAAACCCACAAAAGCAAGTTCATTGACATGGCAACATAGCGTTGACAATATATGCTCAACTGCCAAGATAGTTATACCTACCATGAGCCTTGTAACGAATAAAGAAAAAGAGCATTCGTTTGTTGACACGGCCTTGGTTATAACTGAGGGTATGAAGGTTGAAATATATGCAGGTTATGATGGCAAGAACGATTTACAGTTTTCGGGTTTTGTAAGCCGGATAAACTTTAAAACACCCTTAGAACTTGAGTGTGAAGGTTACAGTTATCAGCTGAAGAGAAAAATTATAAACAAATCGTTTGGCCGTACAACTGTTCGTGACGTTCTGAACTATTTGATTGAAGGCACTGACATTAAGTTATCAGCCAAGATGCCCGATAAAATAGTGTTTGAACCGTGTACATTCAAAAACTATACTGCTATTCAGGTGTTGGAGTGGTTAAAGGAAAAGTATTTGCTCACCGTTTTTTTTGAAGACCGTGATTTATACGTTGGATGGCTTGCAACATACAAAGGTGGAACGGTTAAGCACCGGTTAAACTGGAATGTTATTAAGGATGACTCCTTGGTATTTAACACTTCCAAAGGAGCCATAGTTCAGATACAAGCTGAGAGCAGAGCTGAATCGGGTGAGCGTAAAAAAAAGAAATCGCAAAATGTTGCCAAACCGGGCAATGTGAAGCGCGTTACTGTTGAAATTCAAGATGAGGCTGATAAGCAAATGGCTGTAAATGATATGCAACAGCGGGCAAACCAGCGGGGTTACACGGGTAAGATAACCGGTTTTTTAAAACCGTTTGTACGCCCAGGAATGACAACAGAGTTGATTGACAATAAATACCGGGACAGAAATGGCAAGTATTTCGTTGAAAGCGTATCCGGCAACTTTACTTCCAGTGGCGGCAGGCAAACAATTGAAATTGGAGGATCATTAAGTACATAGATGGGTAAAGCAGATNNGCATTCATTGCGTGAGTTAATGCGTAGAACACGCCCGGACATAACTATGCTGGCCAAAGTTATCTCTGTTAATGAAAGCGCACTCACATGCGACCTGAAGGATGATGATCAAGATGAACTGGTGTATAAGAATGTTCGACTGCGGCCAGTAATTGATGGGCAGGAGTCAGTTACTCTGATTCCTAAAGCAAACACCTGGGCCCTGGCAATTAAAATAGAAGATAGTGAGCAATGGATGGTTATTGCTTGCGGTGAAGTTGAGAAATTCAAGTGGAAGGTTGGTGATGCGAGTTTGGAGCAAACAGCATCAGGTCTTAAAATTAAAAAGGGTACGGAAACGCTCAGAGAAGCATTGATTGATTTGATAGAAGGATTGGAACCCATCATCATACTTAAGGGGCGAAATCCAAACAAAGCGAAAATTCAGTCTGCAAAGACTAAAATTCAAAACATACTACAATAATGGCACTTAACGCGGCAATATTGGGTGAAGACTTAAACAACCGGGCTGCACAGTTTAATGATGTGGACATAGCAGATTTGAACGCAGCTCGTGCAGCATATTGGCAGACCATAGCTGAAGGTATCATTGAGCACTTTAAAACCTATGGTCAAATAACAGTGCCCGGACTTGGGTTGGTTGCTCCATCAGGAGGCGGCCCTGTAACCGGTAGTTCAACAACAGGCAGTTTACAATAATGAAAGATTTGATAATTATTGATGGTGAGCTTCAAATTGATAATGGCGACCTGATGGTTGATGATAGTGATATGCAAAATCAGGTGTTATTGTTACTGTGCTCGAAAGGAGAAATTAAACAGCATCCATCAACAGGGGTTGGAATTATGAACCATTTGGAAAATGAAAACCCAACTGAATTGTTAGAAGAGATACGCAGGCAGTTTAGGAGCGATGGGATGAAGGTGCACAGTTTGGGATTTGTTAATGGAAAATTGGCCGTAGACGCAAATTATTAATGCAAGTACCAGTATTATATAACCAACGAATTGTAGACCTAACCATGCAGCAACATGGCAATGTTGAATACATGTTTGATGTAGCACTTGCAGTTGGAAGAGGCATTACCGATAACGACATAGAAGCAGGACTCGTTTTTGAAATCCCTGCAGTTGACAACACCGCACCGGAAAGAAGTATTTCCGCTGTATTGAGAAAGTTCAACAACCGTCCGGCTTCAGCAGATAACGGTTTAAACATAATTGCACCACCCGGGGGTATTGGTTATATGGAAGTGGGCAGAAACTTTATAGTAAGCTAATGGCAAGGACTATTGAACAAATACGAAATGAAATCATTGCGGCTAAGGAATCACGAGCCGAGCTTTCAAGTTTAAACTCTACCAGTCAGGTTAGCATATGGCGGTTGTTGGTTGATATTGTAGCAACTTCTATTTGGACGTTGGAGAAATTGTTTGACATTTTTAAAGCGGAGGTAAACGATACAATATCTCGTTTGAAGCCGCATACAACCCGCTGGTATGCTGAGAAGAGCTTAGCATTTCAGTTTGGATATGACCTTGTACCCGAAACTGACACTTATGATAATACTGGCATTGCTGATGATGTAGTGGCTGCAAGTAAAGTGGTAAGCTATGCTGCGGTAGTTGAGCAGGTGCGTGGTGTGAGAATTAAAGTAGCAAGGACGGTTGGAGATGATTTAGGCCCACTGACTACTGACCAATTGAATGCATTTAAGGAGTATATCAGACAAATTAAAGATGCCGGTGTGCGTGTGAACATCACCAGTACTGAGGCAGATCGCTTGCGTGTTGTATTACGCATAAGGTACAATCCTTTGGTTCTTTCCAACACCGGTGGCAGGTTGGATGGAGAAACTTTACATCCGGTTAAAGATGCTTTAAAAGAGCATTTGAAGAATTTACCATTTAACGGTGTGTTTTCAGTGCAAAAAATGATAGATGCCATCCAAGCTGTTGAAGGTGTTGAAGATTTGAATGTAGATGAAGTGCAATCATCATACGGTTTATTGAACCTGACAAGTGTAAGTATTTCACGCATTCCGGACTCAGGATACTTAAGAATTGCAGATGCTGATTTCATTGTAACATACGAAGCCATCTAATGATAAATTACGCATTCATATACAGGATTACATACAGCTACTTGGTGCGCTGGTGGACTCCTAAACACATGCGTCAAAGTTTATGGCTCACATTTGTTGGCGTACTGGTTCAACCGATTGCTACATTATGGCGCGCGTTTATAGGTTATCGAAGGGATAAAAATTATCAGCTGACAATTACACCACAAAAATGTTACCTCGAACAATTGTTACGTAACAGATGGGATAGCACATTGAGAAGAATATACATTGATGATGGAATTGACAAACCACCATTTTATTTGTATCAAACAGCCGAAAACAAACCCGTATTTATAAACCCTGTAACTCCTGTTAAATGGTTATATACTACTGCAGAAAATTTTGATTTAGTTGATGACTTTGTAGTGTATGTACCAATGGATGTTGTATTTGATGAAAGCGAAATGAGATCTCTTTTGAATGTTTACAAATTAGCCGGTACCAAATTTACTATACAACGATATTGATATGAATAAGCAGATAGACCTTTTAAACCTTGGTGGTTTTCCATTTGAGCAAAATACGCTTAAGTTCCTGCAGGAGAGTTATACAGGTGCGCTGGGTGCATTGGCAAAGCTTTGTGGTGATAAAACAATATTGCATGGCGTTGAAGTCAATGGCAGCAATGTTACTGCAGGTTGGATTAGTTACGGTGNNTTTAGCTTCTAAAGTATCCATTGAAACTATTGTGGATACCGCAATATTTGAAGACAACATTACACGGGACGTATATTTCACAAAGTATGCCACTTGCGCAGCAGTGGGTGATTTTGATTTTGATGAGCTGATTCCTTTATTGAAGCTTCAAAACGTATGGCTCCCTGGTGATATCCGCACGTGTATGCGTACCAATGACTATATAGCCGCCAATTTTGATGGTGATGGTTATGGGTTTAACGCAGAAAAGGGATGGCGAATACTCAGTGCAGCGTATCCGAATGCTGCGGGAAAAAAACTTGTAAACCGTAACCCTTCAGATTCAGACTTTAATGAGTGTGGAAAGCAAGGCGGCAGCAAAACACATACACTAACACCCTCAGAGCAGGGCAAAGTAAAATGGCGCGTACGCTCCGATGATGGGGATTCGCAAAGCGGGTCAACTTACAAATCAATTGCTGGGCTGGAGATTAATGGTGAAGAGGTGGTTACCCAGTTTGGTTTTTCAAGCAACGCCTGGAGTGATTACAAATTGTCGGCACTTGACCCAACGGGAACTAAACCACACAACATTGTAGACCCATATTTCGTAGTACTTCACTTAATAAAAATCTAACATGGCCTTTATTGATAACGCTAAACCATGGTTTGAAACGGGAGATTTCCCCACACAGGCCCAATTCTACCAGTTATTTGAGTGGCTGCGTTGGAAAGATGAAGCAATACAGATTAATGAGGTATTCGGGCTCCAGCAAATTCTTAACCAATTGGCTTCACCGGTGGAGGCGTTTACTCCCTCGGGGGATGAACATGTATATACTATTCCTGAAGGGTTTCTGCTTGAAAAAATTATCCTACGTACAGCAACACCGAGCAATTTAAGCGTAGAATTTGAAGGCACATTAACTCCAGGGGATATTGTACCCGAAGTGCAAACATCAGGTAATTCTGTACTTACGGTAAACGTATTTGCCACTTCGCCCAAAAACATAAAAGTAACAGGCATACCTGCAGGAGCAAACATTTATTACATAAAACGTAAGATATACTAATGAAAAAAGTAATTATTTCAATTTTGGTTTTAATAGCGAGCATTCCTGCTTTTGCTCAGGTGATTTTACCCGTTGATCAAATAATTCTTCGGGATAAGATTAAGTTTAAAAATTATTGGGTTAATGGCATAACCAACGACACCCTATTTGATGACCCCAATACCATTCCAACAGCATCGGCGGTGCGCCAGTTTGTTGAAGGGAGATCAGGTGGTAGCGGAGCGTTACAGAACTTACACGAGGTGTTATCTCAAGGAAACAATAGTAATTTGGGAGTTACACTACGTAATAGTAATATGAACGTTGTGGATAGTTTCGGCACGTCNNTGAATTCTTTACAATTTGATAAAGGTTCTGGTAATGGTACCTATATTAAATGGGATAACATTACAGGATCACGAGAGTTACAACTACCTAATTTATCAGGCACTATACCTTTATCCGTTAACGGTAATTCAGCGAACACATCAGGAGCAATTACAATACCCACATTTTACACTGAATCGTACGGATCATTAACAGACAATACAACTGTAGATGGTGGTGGGCTTGATTTATCATTCGAGAATATG
>DPFD01000011.1:4711-5873 GCA_003534175.1 Chitinophagaceae bacterium | reverse complement strand
ATACGAGTGAACTCTGACGATAGTGCCTACATTACTGCCCCGAATTTACTTATCAATGGTGCAACTTTTGATAACCAAAACAATACCCTACGCATAGGAACACCCGATGATTACGGCTACATTAATGGCGGCACATTCAGTACACTCATTGGATGGCGCACCGGTGAAGGCAATGCCGGTGATTATGTAGATGCATTTGGCACCATTGCAGGGTATTCAAACCCTTATAACCACGTTGGATTGTATGGGTTTGATGCAGCGGCCAACAAAGACTCTCAGATGGTGTTCTCGCCACATTACAAGCGAATAAGAGCGGAGGGCCTTGGCGGTTCTACTGGTTGGGTTATGACAAAAAATGCAGCCGGTGATTTGGTGCTTGAACCCCCAACCGGTGGTTCCGGCATGGATAGTTCAGAAGCAGCGGAGTATTTTGCCCAGCTCGATCACAGCCATAATCTTGACGAACTGATTGATGTAAATACCACCGGTAAACAAAATGGTAGTTATATAGCTTGGAATTCAACTACATCACAATGGGAGGCAAAGCAAAGTGATTCAATTCAAGTGGGGCATGGGTTGAAGGTGGAAAACATATCTGACACGCCAAAACTGGTATTGAACTTGCCGCCGAATACGATTCTCGGTAATATTGATAACTCGGATTCAGGCTACAGCTTTTTGAAGTTTAAAAATTGGATAGATACAACCTATTCGGGTTCCATCACATGGACTGGAACCACCGCACCTAGTGGTACGCCCAATCATAGAATATCCGCAAGTCGTTCCGATAAAAGAGTTGAAGTAACTATTTGGCTCAGTTATACAACACCAGGTGCATCCGTTAGCGCAGTTTCGATGGAATTTCCATCATGGTTGCCATCACCTAAAATCCCAACAGGATATGGTGGTGCAAACGCATGGCTATATACATCTTCAGGATTTCTCTCAACCTCGAATACTTCGTTAACTACCGGGCGTTTCTTTATAAAGCGAAATGCCGCGAATGATGGTTTTGAATTTCGTATCGAGGCTAGTGCAGGGAATCAGAGCTATGCGACCGGTACTATATCATACATAACCAATGATTAAAATATGGCACACATTCGACAAACAAATAGTACTCAAGCGTGTTACACAGTTGTAAAAACTGAGGATTGGGAAC
>DPFD01000011.1:4409-4666 GCA_003534175.1 Chitinophagaceae bacterium | reverse complement strand
GTTGATGATGTACCACCAAATGCACAATACTTAGATTATGAACAAATTATTGAAGATTAGCCTATCTACACTTTTGATAATTTTTACCATGCCATCTATTGCCCAATTAACAAAAATTGGCAACTGGAACGCATATGTGTACAATCCCAACAAGCAGTCGCCATTGGTGTTATATTTTGGCGGGTTGGGCCAATCGGGCACCAATCCAAATGCTATAGTAACAGCAGGGCTTTCAAAAATTTTGTATGAGGGCTTCA
>DPFD01000011.1:2868-4371 GCA_003534175.1 Chitinophagaceae bacterium | reverse complement strand
CCTCAGGCCATTAGTAATTGAAATAAAAAAGAAATACCCTCTCGTTGACACATCGAAGATTTATGTAACTGGTATTTCCCGCGGGTCTGATGCGGTTATGGGCATGGCCGAACAATTTAAACCCCTCGGTGTGTTTCCTGTATCGCCCGGATTTATTTGGCAATCTGCTGTAAATGCGGTAGTTCAAAAGAAAATATACACACGTGTTTGGGCCGGTACAGCTGAGCCGGATTATTACATCAACGCACTGAATTACTTCAATGCAGTTAAATCCGGAACCGATGCCGGTTTTATAATACTGCAGGGAAAAGGGCACTCCGGTTGGGATGACAATGTATACAAAACCGCTGAATTTTGGAGCCATTTCAAAGATTCTAAAAGTAAAGACACCATTGTTTACAACCTCTCTCCATTCATACTACCTGCGGGGCAGTGGACGATAAAATCATCAACGGCCAAAACAGGTACTTATGGTATACAGTTTGGCAGATTGGTAACAATGAACGAAGGAGTCTTTGAATTAACCGGTCCGTTCGATTATACTATACAATTTATTAAGCAACCACTGCCTAAGGTTCCGCTACAAATTGCTAAAATAACAATTAGCGGACATCAGTTACAACTGTTCGATAACGGTACCTATAAGTGTGCCACCGGAAGTTTTGAAGTTCAATGGGACTGTAAAGATGCTACGGTATTAATCAATAAAAACTTTACATGGGAGGTTCTAAAAAAATAAATGATCCTGACAGGAAATGGTATCATATTCCTGGGCTAAATGACAAGCAAATGCATGCTGTTTATGGTTTCGCCATAGGAGCATTGTTATCGTTGATCTTTGGCTTCCCTATGTGGTTTATTGCTACAGTAACCTTTGCAGGCGGTAAAGAGCTCAATGACCTATTAGATTATGGAGAGAGCGATTATTTGGATTTCATTTCTACGCTTATTGGAGGCGGTATAGGCGCATCATTTATTNNATACATTTTATGGACGTTATAAAATTCTTTATCGGTGCATTTTTCGCGATTGGCGGTTTCAATATTATTTTGTTTCATAGCCACGAGGGCCGCACACCAGGCTTTGCCATTTTGTTGATTGTGTTATGCATCATCAATGCTTTTTTTGCCGGTGCATTTCTCGCAGGTGCTCGACACCGCGGGGTTAAAAGAAATCAACTACTCTCAGGATTTAGTGAATATAAAGAGCCGTGGAGTATTGGCAGTTTTAATCCTGAAATAACAAATGCTGGTGCATTCTTTTTGATAACACTATGCATCAATTTAATCATCGCAAATTTAATTGGTTTATGATTCGAATTATTACTACGCTGCTACTATGCTCAGCAGCATTGTTTACTAATGCGCAAAGGTTGTTGGTGCCCGGTGAGTACCAGGTTGGGATTGTAGATTCCGGCAAGGTATATACAACTGTTGGAAGTGATGCCGGTTACAGTACGGTACTGGTTTCTGGTTTGAATTCAATTGCGAAAGGAAGCGGAGC
>DPFD01000011.1:2605-2857 GCA_003534175.1 Chitinophagaceae bacterium | reverse complement strand
TTGAACGGTGGTACAACAACCTTTAATTCTTACAATTTAAAAGCCAATAATACTGCTATTTCATTTACAGATATACTTGGTCACTGGCGTAGTTATATCGGTATTGCCGAAAATAAAGTGTGGTACTTACCGCTGCTTAACGATGAACTTGGCCAAGTTTCGAATGACACATCCAATAAATGGATAGAATTGACACAACCGGGAGGTTCGAGGGTGCCAGTGAAAATAGTGAGTGGTGCGAACACAGATTTT
>DPFD01000011.1:2327-2580 GCA_003534175.1 Chitinophagaceae bacterium | reverse complement strand
GTTTGGGAATGGCGTAGAACAACACCATCACAAACAACAACACCAACTCAGTTAACCTGGTCTGGGGGTAACACCAATGCTATTGATATAGCCCAGGTAGGTGGTATTGCTAGTGTAATTATAACACCAGACGGGGTATTCACAAAGGGATATTATGCTAGCGTTATCGGTGGTACAATACTAACACAGAACAGTGCGTTTGAAAATGTTACATCATCTTTCTCCGGGCCTGTGAGGCCTTGGAAACAGGTGG
>DPFD01000011.1:0-2259 GCA_003534175.1 Chitinophagaceae bacterium | reverse complement strand
TGGTTACCAATACCCTTCATGGCGTACATATTGGTATGCCGGCAATCCGTCGCCTTACAGGTTTAGCTGGGCCAATGGTGAAGGGTATCAAAATATGACACAGATAATGGGTGCAAAGGTCTCCAACATCGTTACTCACAACGCTATTGCACCGTACATATATGTACAAGACCTTGCCGGTAAATGGTATTCTAGCGGACGAAACAAAGCTCCTGCACTTCAAAATGGAGTGAGAATGCTCGTTGATGATGAGGCGAATTTTTCTGAGTTTTATAATATTCCCGGATTTCGAAACATTTACCCACGAACTCAAACATGGACTGTTATGTCGGCAGTTGACACTGCAGCTTTAAGAGCTCCTATTGCCAATGCCGGTATTGACCAATATATTAATACTTCTACTACCACGTTGTACGGCAATGCAAGTCACCAACAACAACCAGGGCAGTCTACAACTGTAACTATGTCGTACGCATGGACGAAGGTATCTGGCCCTTCGTGCACGATTACCTCTCCTAGTAGTCAATCAACAACTGTTACAGGTTTAAGTTCCGGAACATACGTTTTCAGAAACACTGTTACCAGTTCACATGGTAGTGATTACGATGAAGTGTTGGTACAAGTTGATTTACCGGTTAGCCATGTATATGATTTTGATACCACAATAAATTCATGGAATGCAATTGTACATTTACCTGATACATACTATTCAGGTGTTGATTCGTTTCCCATGATTGTGTTCTTTCCGGGGCTTGGAGAGGTTGGTACCGACATTGAAGATTTACGTGCTAATGGCCCTCACAAATACATTGAGAATGGAGATTGGAACGGTAACTCAGTAGTTGATGGAGACACAGTAAAATTCATTGTTGTATCAATTCAGCCGCCATCTTCATACCCTAACACGTCAACAATTGACACACGGATTCAAACATTACTATCAACGTACCGGGCAAATAAACTTCACCTTACCGGCCTGTCACATGGCTCTTGGTGCGCATCTACATACGTTGCCGATTATCCGAATGTAACAAGCGTGGTAAACGTGCAAGGGGTACAACCGTTTAATACAGTTGATTATGTGACAGAATTTACACCATTCGTTAACGCAGGTGGTAAGTATTTGGGTATTGAGCAGGTAAGCGATTTTAGAGATATATCTAATTTAATTAGTGCTTTAAATAGCATTCAAACCGGTTCAGGCATTTATGTTCAAACGAATTATGGAGGAGGTGGCCACTGCTGTTGGGGGGAGTTCTATGGCGACAGCGATGCCCCTCAAAATCTATATAATTCAGAAAATATTTATCAATGGATGGCTCGATTATCAATTGATGATGAAGAGCTGCCGACACCTCCAACACCTAATCCAGGGGCAGTATTCGACGCATGCCAATGTTTTCCAAGCAATTCTGTTTTATACTGATTTTACATGGGTAAGGGTTAAAGGCGGCGTGTTTCTACACGCTGCCAATTTAAGTGGGATAAGCGACACTTAAATATGAAACCATCTATAAAAACGCCTATATCCTACTACGGCGGTAAACAGAAACTTGTAGGTAAAATCATCCCTTTAATACCATCACACAGGCTTTACAACGAGCCGTTTTGTGGTGGAGCGGCTATTTTCTTTAGTAAACAGCCAAGTCATATAGAAGTGCTGAATGACACTAATAAGGAGTTGATCAACTTCTACCGGGTACTTCAGAACCGATACGTGGAGTTGGAGGCAATGGTGAAGGTTACGCTCCACTCACGCCACCTGCACAAGGATGCTCGTGTTGTGTATGATAACCCACATTTGTTTGACGAAGTGAAGCGGGCATGGGCAGTTTGGGTGCTTAGTACACAAAGTTTCAGCGCAATGCTAGATGGCACTTGGGGCTATGATCGCTCAGACAACACCACTACAAAGAAAATCACCAACAAGCGCAATCAGTTCACAGAAGAGTACGCTCAGCGTCTGCAAAACGTGCAATTGGAATGCACTGACGCGCTATACATCATACAGAGCCGGGATAGTGCTGAAACGTTCCATTATTGCGATCCTCCATACTTCAATAGCGATTGTGGCCATTATGATGGCTATTCAGAACAGGACTTTGAAAACCTTTTGACGTTGCTGGCCAATGTTAAAGGGAAGTTCCTTCTGAGTAGTTATCCTTCACCATTACTACAACGCTACATAAAGGCTAACGGTTTGCATTACAGATGCTATGAGCAGGGGGTAAGTGTAGCAGCTAAAAGTGGTTATTTGAA
>DPFD01000060.1:14701-20015 GCA_003534175.1 Chitinophagaceae bacterium | reverse complement strand
GCTGCCTGCATCGGCGCGGCGGCTTTTTTATATCCCGACCGAAAGTGGTTCGGACTCGTTTTCCACTGGGGGCTGGTTGCCATATCCGTAATGTTGGGCTTCTTTTTAAAAGGATAAATGTACATTTGCCCTACAATTAACTTTCCATGAAATTTGGTGTGGTGGTTTTCCCCGGTTCCAACTGCGACCGCGACATGATTGAAGCGCTTCAGGAATTCCTGAATCGTGAAGTGATAACGCTCTGGCATAAAGATAGCGACCTGAGTATGTTTTCCACCAACGATGCTATCGTATTGCCCGGTGGGTTCAGCTATGGAGATTACCTGCGTTGTGGCGCTATCGCGCGGTTCAGTCCGATGATGAAAAGTGTGGTTCAGTTTGCAGAAAAAGGAGGCAAGGTACTAGGTGTGTGTAATGGTTTTCAGATTCTGTGCGAGAGCGGTTTACTCCCGGGGGCATTGCTGCGCAACAGCCACCAGCAGTTCGTTTGTAAAAATGTATGGATTAAGGAAGATGCTGGTTCAGCACCACTGAAAATTCCCATTGCCCATGGGGAAGGACGCTATTATGCCAGTGAAGCCGAACTGGAATCGCTGAATGCAAACAGGCAGATTATTTACAGATACTGTAACGAAAACGGCGAAATCAATGAGGAGGCCAATCCAAATGGTACTACACAGAATATAGCCGGAATTTGTAATGCAAGCCGCAATGTATTTGGGATGATGCCCCACCCGGAAAGGGCCTGCAACCCGCTGTTGGGGAATGTGGATGGTGTTAAAGTGTTTCAGTCACTGCTTGGAGTACATAATAATTAACAACATTTAACAGCCACAGCCTGCGGGCTTCGCTAATTTTGCTTTAATTTTTAGGTATGAAAAATGTTTTACTTTTTGCTTTCCTGCTCATAGCAGCATCTTCAAGCGCGCAACTCTCCAATCCTGTTAAATGGAGTTACTCCATTGTAAAAGTTGCCGATAAAACTTTCGACGTAAAAGTTACCGCTATCCTCGACAAAGGCTGGCATTTATACGCGCAGGATGCCGGTGAAGGTCCGGAACCCACCACATTCACTTTTACAGCTAACCCCATGTTTAAACTGGAGGGTAAGGTGAAGGAAGTGGGAAAACTGCGTAAGGAATACGATCCCAACTTTGATTCAGAACTGAAGTTTTATAGCAATGAAGTAACATTCATTCAGCGCATCAAAATGCGTTCTAACGTAGCCACTGTGGTGAATGGGAATGTGAACTATATGGTTTGTAACGACAGAAAGTGCCTGCCACCCAAAGACGTTCCGTTTTCTGTGAAGGTGCCCGCAAAATAAAATTTATCCTTTATCATTTTCCCGTGTTCCAGCGGGATTTTTTTTAACTCCGGTGCATGAACATACGCTTATTTTTCAGTCTGCTTTTACTGGCTTTTTTTCAAACAGCTACTGCGCCGGATACAGGTTTGCAATGGCGTACATCGGTAGAGGCACTCAATGATAATCAATGGAAGGTTACACTCCATAGTGCCATACCCGATGGCTGGCATGTGTATATGGCCGATGAGGCGGAAGGATTGCAAGGGTTGAAACTGACTCCCCCGGATCCTTCAGTTACCTTTCAGCCGCTACAATGGATTACTCAGCCAACAGAAATCAAGGATGCAATTTTTGAAAAAAACATGCAGGTATTCACCGGTGAAATCAAGGCATCTGCTCTACTGCAAATAAAGGGCGAAGCACCGCCCAGTCTCCAGCTTCAGGTGCAATATGAAATGGCCGACAAGGAAAACTTTCTGCCACAGGATCAAAAAGTACAGCTCGTATTAAAAGAAGGAGCTGCTGAAGCATCAGGTAAAACAACCCGATTGCTGATTCCTTCCATTCAATTGGATGCTCCACGACAAAATTGTGATGCTGCCTCTGCTGCCTCGGCACCGGATAGTGAAAGCGGACTGGGACATATTTTCTTATTGGGCTTTATTGGCGGACTGGTAGCATTACTTACTCCTTGCGTGTTCCCGATGATTCCGCTAACAGTTTCCTTTTTTACCAAACAATCGCAGAACAGAAGAAAGGGTGTTTTTAACGCTGGTATGTACGGCTTTTTTATCCTGCTTATTTACATCCTGCTCAGCTTGCCGTTCCATTTTCTCGATAGCCTCAACCCTGAAATTCTCAATAGCATTTCCACCAATGTATACCTGAATGTCTTCTTCTTTCTGGTGTTTGTTTTTTTTGCGCTTTCATTTTTTGGCCTGTTCGAAATCACGCTGCCCTCATCTATCTCCAACAAGGCAGACAGTAAATCAGGAGCAGGCAATATGGTCGGTATTTTTTTCATGGCGCTAACCCTGGCACTGGTTTCGTTCAGTTGTACCGGTCCTATTTTAGGCTCATTGCTGGCAGGGTCGCTCAGTACCAATGGCGGCGCTATGCAGTTAACATCGGGGATGGCCGGTTTCGGACTGGCACTGGCGTTGCCCTTTGCGGTGTTTGCCCTGTTCCCCAACTGGCTGAATTCGTTGCCTAAATCGGGAGGCTGGCTCACTACGGTGAAAATTGTACTCGGCTTCCTCGAACTCGGACTGGCATTCAAGTTTTTATCCAATGCCGATTTGGTGATGCATTGGGGATTGCTCAAGCGCGAGATTTTCATCGGTATATGGGTGGTGATCGGAATCGGGTTAACCCTGTATCTCTTCGGCATCCTGAAATTTAAACACGAATACCTGAAGAAGCCCCTGCCTAAATTGCGTATATCCTTTGGTGTTATTACCGCATTGTTTACGCTGTACCTCATGCCCGGGCTTACCAATACTCCTTACGCCAACCTGTCACTCATAAGCGGGTTCCCGCCTCCGCTGTATTACAGCATTTATCAAAAAGATAATAATTGTATATACGGACTCGATTGTACCGACGATTATGAGGAAGGTATTCGAAAAGCCAAGGCTACCGGTAAGGCGGTATTGCTTGATTTTACAGGTTATGCCTGTGTGAATTGCCGGAGGATGGAAGAAAATGTATGGACACGCCCCGAAGTACTCAGTCTGATGAAGGAGAAATTCGTAGTAGTTTCATTGTATGTGGATGACAAGAAAAAATTACCACTGGCCGAACAGTTTACCTACACTACCCGCGACGGAATGGAGCGCGATATTAAAACCGTTGGGGATAAATGGGCAGTTTTTGAAACCGAAAACTTCAGAAATAACGCACAACCCCTGTATGCTATCCTCAACAGCGATGAAGAACTGATGAATGAACCTGTAGGGTATACACCGGATGTGGCAGCCTATTTAAACTGGCTGCGTTGCGGTTTGGAAGCTGCTGAAAAAAAGTAACCCTTCCTCATAACGAAGAAGGGTCGTACACTTTGGGGATTATAATAGGTTTATAAAGCGATTTGCTTTTCTGTCATCATTTTTCTCAGGTTGATTAAACCATAACGCATACGTCCGAGTGCAGTATTGATGCTGCAGTTAGTCAGAGCTGCAATTTCTTTAAAGCTCAGATCAGCATAATGACGCATGATAATCACCTCGCGCTGGTCTTCCGGTAACAGGTCAATCATTTTACGTACACGATCGTGGCTTTGGCTGGCCATCATTTTATCTTCGGCGCTGGCTTCAGAAAAATTCAACACTTCAAATATATCGCGGTCGTCGCCGGTCTTAATGGAAGGACTACGTTTTACTTTACGGAAATGATCTACACACAGGTTGTGCGCAATACGCATCGCCCAGGGCAGGAATTTACCTTCATCGGTATACTTACCGCTTTTTAATGTGTCGATGATACGGATGAATGCATCCTGGAAAATGTCTTCGGCCAGGTATTTGTCTTTTACTAACAAATAAATGGAAGTAAAGATTTTGTCTTTGTACCTTTCAATCAGTACAGAAAGTGAGTTGGATTCTCCGTCGATAAACAGACGAACGAGTTGCTGGTCGCTGAGGTTTGCTAGGCTTTTCATAACTTCTACAAGTTTTGGTTTTAGGACTTTGTTAGTTTAAACCAATAAGAAGGAAAGAATCGCAGAAGTCTGTTAGGCAGGCTACACGGCTTTTCACTTTTATTGGATATTGGACTGTGAAAGTAGACACAAAATTTTTCGTTCCAAATTTTTATAACCTTTTTTTAAAATGTTTTTTCCCTAAGTAGATTTACGATAGGGCATTCGTAAAACACACAATTACTCAGGAATTGTTGATATTTTTGCAATCACATGAATCAGCTAAAGTCAGTAACCAAAGGTACTTCAAAGAAAAAGTCAGCAGAAGATGTTATACATATACAAGGAGCCCGCGTACACAATCTGAAGAACATAACGGTTAAGATACCACGCAATAAACTGGTAGTGGTAACCGGTGTGTCAGGTTCGGGAAAATCATCTTTAACCATCGATACATTATTTGCAGAAGGACAACGCCGGTATGCAGAAAGTTTATCAGCGTATGCCCGGCAGTTTATGCAGCGGCTGGATAAACCCGATGTTGATTTTATTAAAGGGCTTTGTCCGGCTATCGCCATTGAACAAAAAGTGGTTACCCGTACTCCGCGAAGCACGGTGGGCAGCATGACGGAAATTTATGATTATCTCCGACTGTTATTTGCACGCGTTGGAAAAACAATCTCACCCATTAGCGGCAACGAAGTAAAGAAAGATGATGTTACCGATGTGATACGTTTTATTCAGTCGCTGAAGGATGGTGATAAGGTGTTGATGTTGTCTCGCTGGCAGCGTACCGGTAAACGCAAAGCAACGGAAGAGCTAAACATCACGCTGCAAAAGGGTTTCTCAAGGTTGTATCATCAGGGAGAGATTCTGCGCATTGAGGATTTACTGGAAAGCAACGAAACCGAGAAGCTATTTAAATCAAAGGCAGATGATTCAAACCCCATGTGGCTGCTGATTGATCGGATTGTAAAAAAAGATTTTGATGAAGATGACATTCACCGGCTGAGTGATTCTGTGGGTACTGCCTTTTATGAGGGCGAAGGATCCATGACCATTGAAGTGAATGGGAAGAAAACCGTAACATTCAGTAATCTGTTTGAGTTGGATGGAATGCAGTTTGAAGAACCTGTACCCAACTTATTCTCTTTTAATAATCCGTATGGCGCCTGTCCTGTGTGTGAAGGTTTTTCACAGGTGCTGGGGCTGGATGAAGATTTAATTATACCAGACAAACGGTTAAGCGTATACGATGATGCGGTAGCGCCCTGGAAAGGCGAGAAGCTAAGTGCATGGAAAGATCAGTTTATCCGCGGGGCTAAGCATATTAATTTCCCCATCCATAAACCCATTATGGATCTTGA
>DPFD01000060.1:177-14683 GCA_003534175.1 Chitinophagaceae bacterium | reverse complement strand
ACTGAAGGGATAAATGCTTTTTTTAAAGAAGTAGAACAAAATTTATACAAGGTACAATACAGGGTGTTGCTCAGCCGCTACCGCGGAAAAACCAGATGTCATGAGTGCAATGGATACCGGCTGCGAAAAGAAGCCCTGTATGTGCAGGTGGGCGGAAAGCACATCGGTGAACTTTGTGAAATGCCGGTACGTGATCTGATAGGGTTCTTCGCAAAACTTAAACTCAATGAATACCACACTAAGATTGCTACCCGTGTGTTGCATGAGATACAGAACAGACTGAGCACACTCATGGATGTAGGATTGGGATACCTGACGCTGAGCCGTTTGGCCAATTCGCTCAGTGGCGGCGAGAGTCAGCGCATACAACTCACCAGAAGCCTCGGCAGCAACCTCACCAACTCACTGTACATTTTAGATGAACCTTCCATTGGCTTGCATGCACGCGATACGGAACGATTGATCACCGTGCTGAAACAACTGCGCGACCTGGGAAATACTGTTATTGTGGTTGAACACGATGAAATGATGATGCGTGAAGCCGATCATATCATTGATATGGGGCCGCTGGCCAGTCACCTCGGTGGCGAGATAATCGCTGAAGGCACGGCAACTTCCCTGATGAAACAAAGCCAAAGCCTGACGGGAAAATACCTTTCCGGGAAACTGAAAGTAATACCTCCTAAAACCGTGAGAAAATGGCATCATGCGATTACGGTGGAGGGTGCACGACAGCACAACCTGAAAAATATTACTGTTGAATTTCCACTGCAGGTACTCTGTGCCGTGAGTGGTGTGAGCGGCAGTGGAAAAACTACTTTGGTGAAAGGTATATTGTATCCGGCCATGATGAAACTGATTACCGGTATCAGCGAACGGCCGGGGCTGCACCGGGGTCTCTCCGGCAGCGTAGACATGATTGCACAGGTAGAACTGGTAGATCAGAATCCCATCGGTAAATCCAGCCGCAGTAATCCCGTTACCTACATCAAGGCCTACGATGAAATCAGGGATTTGTATGCCTCTCAGCCACTGTCTGCCATGCGCGGTTTTATGCCTAAACACTTTTCATTCAATGTGGATGGCGGCAGGTGCGATACGTGTAAGGGCGAAGGGCAACAACTGGTAGAAATGCAGTTTCTGGCCGATGTGCATCTCGTGTGTGAATCCTGCGGCGGCAAACGGTTTAAAGATGAAGTGCTCGAAGTTCAGTTTCACGGAAAAAACATCCACGACATTCTGGAGATGGGCGTGGATGAAGCCATTGAATTTTTTAATCGTTACGATAGCGGCAAACAGGGAAGTGAGATTGCCAAAAGATTGAAACCTCTCAGTGATGTGGGATTAGGTTACGTGAAGTTGGGGCAGTCGTCTGATACACTCAGCGGCGGTGAAGCCCAGCGGGTGAAGCTGGCGTCCTTCCTGGGCAAAGGCAGAAACACCGGACGCATCCTGTTTATTTTTGATGAACCCACCACCGGATTGCATTTTCACGACATCAGCAAACTGCTGGCCTCTTTCAATGCGTTGATTGATCAGGGGCATTCCGTTGTGGTTATCGAACACAATACCGATGTAATCCGCTCGGCCGACTGGGTAATTGATATGGGCCCCGAAGCAGGCGATGCAGGCGGAAAGGTGGTGTATCAGGGCACTCCGGCCGGGTTGTTAAAGTGTGCACAAAGCCAGACCGCCAAATTTTTAAACGGCTAAATTACAGGCTCAAACGTCCACTTCATGCTGAATTTCCGGAACTGCAACTTGTTGCGTATATGCCTTATAGTTATATGCTTTCACTTCGTATTTCATACTACTGTTCAGGCACAACAGTTTGAGTGGGCATCCAGCGGAGATAATTTAAACGGTGGTGTTCGGGCCTCAGTGATTGACCGCAAAGGGAATCTAATTGTAGCAGGACAATTTCAGTCGGGTTACGGATATCAGTCAGGCAGAAGCCTGTATTCCTCCACCGGCCAGTCGGTTGCCGTTACTTACGGTAACGAATACATGTTTATGGCCAGTTATTCTCCCGAAGGTAAAATCAACTGGTTGCGGGAGTTTAGAGGAGCCGACGACCCGATAGGGATGGGCCTCGATGCCGACGGTAACGTAGCAGTGCTCGCTTCCAATAGAAACAATCCCACCTTTCCGGAGCTTGGTATCCGTGTAGATAATGCCCGCCACTTCATCATGCACCTGTCGCCGGAAGGCAAGGCGGTTAAAATAATAACCGACACATTAAACCTACTGCGTGATCCAATCCGGTTTGCGGTTTCTAATCAGGGTGGCTACATCGTTACTCAATCAGAGCATACCCTGGAACCATCGGGCAGTGGAGTTCAAAGTGTGAACTGGATGACGCTGGTAAAACTCAATCCCGCATTCACCCTTTCATGGAAACAACGCATTCGTTTGTACGGAAGCCACGGATACTTTCTTCCGGGTATGTTGTTCGATGAAGCCCGCAATGGCGACATTTATGGCGTACTGGCCGTTCGCGAAGCAGCCGGTTTTGGAGAGAAGAAATTTATGGCTCCTGCTACAGACAGTATTGATGCACACCACGGCGGATTCGAAAGCTATCTGGTATCGTATAATAAAAACGGCAAACAAAAATGGGTGAAACGCTCCGGTGCCAAAACCATTTTCTCTGCCATTAAAGTTTCAGAGAACAGCGTTTATCTCGGCGGAAACATTCAAAACCAGCACGACTTCTTTGGCAAAGCAGTGGATACTTCCGGCAGAAAAGCCATGGTACTCGCGCGTTTCAGTTTGAGCGGCCGGTTGCAATGGGTTCAGGCTACTCAGGCTCACACCATTAAAGCACTGACTACCGATCAACACGAAAACGTGTATGCGGTAGTAGAAAGCAAAATCGGATATCCACAGAAAATGATTTTCTACTCCGATACACTCAGCAATGTGTTTCAGTCTTTGCTCATTGCCAGTTTTGATGAGGGCGGCCGCTTTCGCTGGATTAAGCATACACGCCTCCCGATGAGCACCAATGAATTTCCGAATTTAATCACCACGGAATGCGGCGATATTTTTGTTTCCGGTGAACTGTGGTGGGTGATGAAAGCTGAAATGAAATGGTTTGATGCAGCCCTCGTGAAAGGGTATGGCTACGGCCCTATGCCATTTGTAGGAAAAATAAATAATACGCTGCCCGCTTTTGTACCGAGGGATAAACCCGGGGAATGTGTGGTGAGTCCTGCACCATGGGCCATCAGGAATTTCCCCAATCCTTTCAAAGGAGCCACNNCCACTACCGTGGAATATAAAACCACCTATCGGGATGAAAACATCTCCCTGCAGTTGTACAGTATCAATGGAAGTCTTGTAAAAACATACTTTACCCGACGCGTACACGATAAGGGAACATATACTTACCGGTTACAGGCTGAGGGACTAGCCTCAGGTGTGTACGTATTGGTGTTACGGGGTACCGTTGCGGTAGCTACCGCGCAGATACTGGTTCAATAAACAGGAAATGAGATACTAACGTAAACGGTTACTCTCTTTTACTATTTTTTCATCTGCCCGAATGCCCTTGATGGCTAAAAATATTAACACCGGGATGGCGGCATACACTACAGCCGTTAATGAGAACGTGCCGCTTTCAAACGCCTTGGTTTTATTCACCATCAATATCAGCAACAATACCTGCAATAACATAGCAGCAAATGACAGCTTAATCTGCAACGGCCTGTTCTGATAAAGAAAAATGGTAACCATACACAATACCCCCACCGCAATGGTTAATGCCATGAGGTAAAAATTTTCAGCACCATTCAGTTTGTCGTACACTTCCGGTGTGGCAGGAATGGAACCGCTGTAAAACGACAGCTTTAGAGTGGCAAAGGCGCAAATGCCCGCCAGTAAGAGCCACACAGATTGAATTCTTTGTATCATACAATTATTTTATTTCAGGATATAATGGAAAGGCCGACATCAGTTCGCGTACATCTCCTTTCACAGATTCAATGGTTTTTTCATCATCCGCATGCATCAGCACCCGGTCAATGAACTGCACAATGGTTTGCATGTGTGCCTCTTTCAGTCCGCGGGTGGTAATAGCGGGAACGCCTACACGAATACCACTTGTTACAAACGGACTCTTATCATCGAACGGAACAGCATTTTTGTTAAGCGTGATGTGTGCTTTATCGAGGGTTTCCTGTGCTTTCTTACCGGTGATGTTTTTATTCCTCAGGTCGATCAGCATCAGGTGGTTATCGGTACCGCCGCTGATGATTTCATATCCCAGGGAATTGAAAGCCTGTGCCATCGCCGCTGCATTCTTTTTTACCTGATGCGCATATTGAGTAAACTCATCCGACAACAACTCCCCGAAGGCTACGGCCTTGGCCGCAATCACATGTTCGAGCGGTCCGCCCTGTGTACCCGGAAACACCGCCATATCAATCAAATGGCTCATCATACGAATATTGCCTTTGGGATCTTTCAGTCCGAACGGGTTTTCAAAATCCTGCTTCATCAAAATCACACCGCCTCTGGGGCCGCGCAGCGTTTTATGGGTGGTACTGGTTACAAAATGGCAGTGTTCAAAGGGCGAACTCAACAAACCTTTTGCAATCAAACCGGCGGGGTGGGCCATATCACACAGTACAAATGCACCCACTTCATCGGCCACCTGTCGGATGAAAGCATAATCAATATCACGGCTGTAGGCAGATGCACCACAGATAATCAGTTTAGGTTTTACTTCCAGCGCAGTACGTTTCAGGCTGTCGTAATCTATCAATCCGGTTTCTCTTACCACGCCGTAAAAATGCGGGCGGTATAATTTGCCGGAGAAATTCACCGGGGAACCATGGGTGAGGTGTCCGCCCATGCTGAGGTCGAGCCCCAGGATAGGATCACCGGGTTGCAGGATGGCCATCATCAACGCTGCATTGGCCTGCGCCCCACTGTGGGGTTGCACATTAGCATAGGCACAGTTGAATACTTCCTTAATCCGGTCAATGGCCAGTTGCTCCACCTGGTCTACAATTTCACAACCTCCATAATATCTCCTGCCCGGATAACCTTCCGCATATTTATTGGTTAAGCACGATCCCATCGCCTGCATCACCTGCAAACTGGTGAAATTCTCGCTCGCAATCAGTTCAATTCCGTGTCGTTGTCTTTCCAGTTCACGGCCAATTAAATCAAACACATGGTTATCCTTCATCATAAGTAATCAATTATGGAGCAAATATAAGCACCTAAACGGATGTGGCATGAACACCGGACCGGGAAAAGGATTCCTGAATATACACCAGCGGAAGGAGTGAATAATTAAAAATGCAGTACTTTCACCGCTTAATGTAGCCCGGCATTCTACCGGAACAATTAGAAAAATTGCGAAGAAGCATGAAAGCCATCATACCGGTTGCGGGGGCCGGAACCAAATTAAGGCCCCACACCTACACACAACCTAAAGCCCTGATTCCTCTGGCAGGAAAAACGGTTTTAAGTTTCATCATTGATCAGTTGCGTACAGCAGGTATTAACGAATACATTTTCATCATCGGATACCTGGGCGAAAAAATCCGGGATTACATCCATCAGGCCTATCCCGATTTGCAATGCACTTTTATCACACAAAATGAAAGAACCGGAACCGGACCGGCCATCATGCTCACCCGGGAAATAGTGGGAGACGATGAAGTACTGGTGGTTTTGGGAGATACCATTGCCGATTTCAATGTGCGTGAAATTATGGATGCTCCATGCTCTATGCTGGGTGTAAAAAAGGTAGATGATCCCCGCAATTTTGGAGTGGCCGAAATTGCCGATGACGGCACCGTAACACGTGTGGTGGAAAAGCCCGCAATCCCCAAAAGCAATATGGCTTTGGTTGGGGTTTATAAAATCCGCGAAACAGCCGTACTCTATCAGTGCCTCGAAAAAATTGTTGCCAGCAACCTCAAGAAATATGAAGAGTTTAGTTTAACCGATGCGCTGGATTGTATGATAGAATCCGGAGCCAACTTCCGTTCTNNGGGAACACTGGTACGATTGCGGAAAAAAATCCTCCCTGATTGAATCCAACGCCATCCTGCTTAAAAAAGTAGGCAGCGAACCACCGGCGGCCGACCAGATGCAAAATACCGTGCTCATACAACCTGTGAGTATCGGAAAGGGATGTGTGATAAAAAATTCAGTGATTGGTCCGAATGTAACCGTAGGTGAAAATACCATCATCAATTATTCTATTGTAAAAGACTCCATCATTGGGGCTTATTCAAATATCCATCAGATTGTGCTGGAGAACTCACTCATTGGCAGCGATGCCGAAATTAAAGGCGTTAGCCGCAACCTGAATATAGGTGATAATACCGCCGTAGATTTAAGCGGCGGAAGAAATTAATGAACCCGAAATTTTTTACAGGATGGTACAGGCTCAACCGGAACGAATTACACAACTGTTTCAAGTTCAGTATCCCATCATTCAGGCCGGAATGATCTGGGCCAGCGGATGGCGTTTAGCCTCTGCCGTTAGCAATGCCGGCGGGTTAGGCATGTTGGGAGCCGGCAGCATGTATCCGGAGGTGCTGAAAGAACAGATACATAAGTGCAAAGCCGCTACCAATAAGCCTTTTGCTGTAAATCTGCCCTTGTTGTATCCCTCCATCAACGAACACATCGAAACCATTCTCCGGGAAAAAATACCGGTGGTGTTTACCTCTGCCGGAAATCCGAAAACGTATACCGGTGTGTTGAAAGAAGCCGGAATTAAAGTGGTGCACGTGGTGAGCAGTTCCAAATTTGCACTCAAGGCCCAGGAAGCCGGATGTGATGCCGTAGTGGCAGAAGGTTTTGAAGCGGGCGGACACAATGGGCGGGAGGAAACAACTTCTTTTGTACTGATTCCCGCAGTGGCTTCAGCAGTGTCTATTCCGGTGATTGCAGCGGGTGGTATTGCCACGGGTAGGCAAATGAAGGCCGCTATGATCCTGGGTGCCTCGGGTGTGCAGATTGGCAGCCGCTTTGTTGCCAGTGAAGAAGCTTCCTGTCATCCCGATTTCAAAAACGCTGTAGTAAATGCCCGCGAAGGCGATACCATGCTCATGTTAAAAGAACTTACACCGGTAAGATTGTTGAAAAATCCGTTCTTCGAACAGGTACAACAGGCCGAGGCGAATTGTGTGGGCAAGGAAAATCTTGCTGCTTTATTAGGCAGAGGCCGCGCCAAAAAAGGAATGTTCGAAGGCGATTTGAATGAAGGGGAACTGGAAATAGGACAGGTTAGCGCACTGATTGACCGTGTGCAGCCGGCTGCAGAGATCGTTCAGCAAATTTGGGAAGAATACAACGCACTATAACCACTTAAATATTATATCTATATTTGTTATCTCCTGAAAACATCACATGAATACATTTTGTCCGTTTTTTTTTAGGTTGATACGCCCTCTGGGCTTGATGCTGTTTCTTTTCTTAACACTCAGTTTGCCTTTGGTTGCGCAACCACCCATTTCCGGTCAGATTCCTACCGAAATACTGCCCAGCCAGATCGACCCTAAAACCCTTTCTCAATCGCAGCTTTCTTCACTCCTCAGTGATAAAAACAAAGACGTGGGCAAGGATAAGAATGCCGAGCTCTTAAAATCGGCCAATAAGCTGGATAAAGACAGCATCCTGTCCGACAACATTAAAGAGAATTTGTATAGCCCTGAAAGAACCTACGGTGCTAACGTGTTCATTCATTCGGCCATTACCGATATCAATGAACTGTCTACCCCGCCACTGGATTATCCGATTGGTGTGGGAGACCATATCATTGTTGCTCTCTGGGGCGCTGCTGAATTTCAGGAGAGTTATGTGGTGGCAAGAGACGGTGCCATCTTTCCGCAGGGGTTGGGAAAAATTCATGTATCAGGATTAACGTTTGATAACGTGCGCGCCATCGTGCATTCAAGATTCAGAAGTGTAGTACCCGCGGGCACCAATATTTCGGTTTCACTCGGGCAGCCTCGCACTATCAATGTAAATGTGGTGGGCGAAGTAAATAACCCGGGCCCCGTAACCGTTTCGGCTTTCTCCAACGCGTTCAATGTAATCGCCATCGCCGGCGGGGTTACATCCTTTGGTGATTTGCGCAACATCCAGATAAAAAGAGCCGGTAAAGTGATTGATGAAATTGATGTGTACAAATACCTGCAAACCGGTGATTTTGGAAAACACATCTACCTGCAGAATAATGATTTTGTAGTGGTAGGATTTTATGAAAAGAAAGTAATGGCTTCCGGACAGTTTAAAAGACCGATGTATTATCAGTTGAAAAAAGAAGAAGGAGTGAAGGCGCTATTGAAATATTCAGGAGGACTGAATGCCGATGCACTCGCCTCCGGAATGAAGGTGCTGCGAACTGAAAATGAAAAGCAGGTTCAGCGAGACGTAAATGCCAATGCCATTCTTAAAATTGAAGGAGAAGATTTTGCACTCCAGGATGGTGATATTGTAAAAGTAGATTTGGTTAAATCAGGCATCTCCAATAAAGTAGAAATCAGAGGTGAAGTTACCTATCCTAATTTTTATGAATTGAGAAAAGGCGACCGGCTGTTCGATATCATTAACCGTGCAGGTGGCGTTACACGCAACACTTTTTTAAACAGAGCCTACGTATTCAGAGGTGCCGGAGATTCCACCAACCTGCAGGCCGATCGTTTGGAAGTGGACCTGACCGATTTCTCTGACAACAAACTGCAAAGCGCCAATAATATTGAACTCATGGCGAACGATTATATTTTGTTGTTTTCGCACGGACAGTTTACCGAGCAGCAGTACGTAGAAATTTATGGCGAAGTAAGAAAAGAAGGTCGCGTGAAAAAATATGGTGGGATGACCTTGCAGGATCTGTTGTATTTGTCAGGAGGAATTAAACAATCCGCCGAATTTGGCCGTTTGGAAATTTCGAGTATAGTGGATATTGATTCGGCACAACAGGGCTTGAAACCTACGCGCACCATTGTGAAGTCGTATGCCATTTTGCCTAATCTCAATATAGATTCTGCTGCAGCAAAAGTGGTGCTTAAACCGTACGATCAGGTTTTTGTACGCAAGAATCCAACCTTTGAACTGCAGCAAAATGTACGAATCAAAGGATTGGTGAAATACCCGGGATCATATCCGCGGTTGCATAAATATGAAAGGCTCTCTTCTTATATTGAACGTGCCGGAGGATTAACTGAAAATGCGAATTTGGCCGGAGCATTGTTGTTTAGATATAAAACCGATTTGTTCAGGGAGATGATCCTCGACAAGCCAACATTGGATTCTAACGGGTTGCCGATTAAAGATAGTCTTTCAGCGGCTGTAAGGATGTTAGAAGAACCCGTAAGCATTGACCTGTACAAAGCGATGAAATACAAAAATTCAAAGCATGATATTGTATTGCAGGAAGACGACCTGATTATCATTCCGGAAATCAATCCGTTTATTTCGGTAGAAGGAACGGTTCAATCGCCCCTGAAAATTGCATTTGATAAAGAACATACCAATTTGATGTATTACATTGATAAGGCCGGAGGTTTTGGTGTGAGGCCTTGGCGCAAACGTATTTTTGTAACGTATGCCAACGGAAAAAGCAAGCGCACCCGCAATTTCCTGTTCTTCCATTTTTATCCTAAGGTAGAAGAAGGTTCCGTAGTTACGGTTCCGGTTCGACCCGAAGGTGCTGAGTTGGGAGATATGGCCAAGTCGGTCATCATTGCCGCTATTCCGGTGTTGATGACCGGATTCATTTTTAAGTATGTCAGATAATTAAACATGCATTCACAAGAATTTATAAGACAGGCAGCACTCAGGTTGTACCGAAACCGTTGGATGTTATTCATCGCGGGATGTGTCTTTGCATTGTTGATGGTTTTGTACGCATGGAAGAAACCCACGGTGTACCAATCGCGCGCATCGGTGTTTCCACTCACAGCCAGCAATGATAACTCGCTGGCAAAAAGCACCCTGAGCAGTATCCTGGGCATTGCGGATGCGCCACAAAGTTTTAGTCAGGAAGCGTCTATCAACATCGTTGAGCTGGCCCTGAGCCGCAACACCCGTGAAGCGGTGGCCATGCAACCCCTTCCCAATTTTGGAAACAAATCCATTGCTGAATTATTAATAGATGAATATAACAAGCATCGTTTTTTTTGGGAGAAGGCATTGAAAAAACCTGCCGACAGTGCACGGCTGGCGGCCACCGGGGCTGAATTGCTGAAATATGCCATGGATGCAAAAATCAATAAGAACGGCATATTGGAACTGGGTTTTAAAACATCGAATGAAGCATTGGTGAAGCCGGTGAGNNGGTGAGTTACACCATCATTGAAAAAATTTCCGGGTTTTATATTGATTTAAAAATTCGCAAGGCCAAGTTGGATTTTGATTTTACGGTGAAGAAAGTAGATTCGTTGCAAGAGGTGTTGAATCAGTACGACCGTTCGGCCATTCGTATGTCGAATACCACCATGTTTGTTCCCGGCACCCGGATTGAGTATCAGATTCCGAAAGAAAATCTTGTAACAGATAAAGACCGGGTGATGCGTCAGCGCGATGCATCGGCGAATAACCGGGAAGAGGCCTTGTGGCGATTACAAAAAGCAACACCCATTATTGCTACCTTAGACAAGCCCGATCCGCCTTACGAGTTTAAGAAAACATCCAAAATTCTTTTCGGGATGATTGGATTTGTAATGGGCTTATTCTTAGCAGCACTCGCCATATCTGCGGGTACTATTCGCCGTTATCTTATACATGAGATTAAGTCGGCGATATTCGGCCCGCATCCGGATGGTAAAAACCTGCCAGTTCAATGATTGAGCTTTTGTTTCGCAGTTGCTTGATTGAATACAAAACCCCAATTTCGACTTCTCAAAAATTAGTTTATTACTAAAACGGCATTTCAGGTAAAAAGTCTTTAGGTGAGCAATTCAATATTTTTGCTAATTCATTTAAATGACTGATATTGTACTTTGCACGATATCTTGGGTTCTCGACATTCCCAACAAAACCAACTGATACGTCAAGTTGATAGGCCAATTCTTTTTGAGAAATATCTTTTTCAACCCTCCGTTTCTTCACTTCATCAATCACAAATTGTTCGATATCAGTTATTTGTGACTTTTCTAACATCTCTTTGTTTTTGATTACAAAGAAGGGTAGTTGCAAAAATTATTTCACACATACAGGTGTGTGTATTACATTTGACACATATAAATTTCTCAATATTAATAATGTGTTTATATCACAATAGAAGATTCTACAAATGAGATTAATTTTTATTCTGCTGTTTATTTCCTGCTTAAGGTTTACAGGCAAAGCGCAGGTTTTAAACTATGATACACTTAGTATTTATACGCAATCAGTAGTGCTTCGCGTATATGATGTTGGAGTAAGAGTTCCACTTACAGTGGAAGAACAGCTAACGCTTGCAAATTTGTTTCAGGCTGAGGAAAATGATTTGTTCAATGGTGTAAGAGATGGAAAACCGGTTACATGGTTGGATTCAACAAAAACAGTTTACCTCAATACATTCAATGTAATATTGGCTCCTTCAAAACGCGATACGTTTTATCATAACAAAGCATTAGAACGGTCGGAAGTGCTATCAGCGCTTACAGCAAAAATGCTGAAGCGGAAATACAATACGGATGATGTAATGGAGCAGCATTTTACAACTCTCTACAACTGGAAGGAGCAAGCAGTTGAAAAAATATGGATGGCATCATCTGATACTGCGGTTCGAAATGCAAACCTGTTACATACCATCATAGTTTATGATACGCTTATCAGCAAATACATACGTGCTGCTGCAGGGTCTCAGTACCTTGCCCGGCGCTTATACGTTACAGATAGCCTGATAGCAATAGACAGTGTAAGAAAATCAGCGCTTGCCCGTTCATATATTTTTAATTGTATGCAACATAAAAGCATGAGTTATGCGGATAATTTTGATAAAGCCTTTAACAGTGTCTTTAATCTATATGCTGATACCGGTGTTTATGCAATAGTGTATAATGCAGATATTATCCGTAATACTGAATTAGCAACCACATCATCAATGGCAAGTTATGTAAAGCAGGATCATCTGTCGGCTTATACACTAAATGAAATTATACCGTTGATTGCCGGAAGGGAGCGGGAGATAGCCATCATTAATAAAATTTTTCCAAATTACAATCAGCATAAAGACAGCCTGATCAACACAATTTTTCAGAAATATCAGCCGGAGATTGATAGCATTATCGGATTTGATGCTCATCTGTATGCATTGTCGCAGATCGAAGTTGCTATTCGGTTTGCTTATGAGCTGGAGCTAACTATACAACAGGTAAGTGATTTGCAAGATGCCTTATCAGAGCTCAGAAATTTACAGGAACAATATCATCAGGAAGACCCGCTGGGTGAATACGACTCAAGGTTTTTTGAAAGTGAAAAGCTGAATGAAATACTTTCTGCAGAACAGTACACCGAAGTGCTCATTGCAAAATACCAGGGTAAAGCAAAAAGCTGGGCGCAGTTTGACTGGATCGCTATGCTTGATGCCGATATCGCCTCGCATTATGATTCCGCTGCCGTGCATCTTGAATTATATAATTATCATCTTGCGGTACTGATAGCATATTATCGTAACGGAAACAATGCCGAAGAGCAGTACATAAGTGTTAGCAGAATAAATGAAGTTATGCCGGCAGCTAAACGCGAGCTGTTAGAATTATGGGAGTATCAAACTCCTTATGCCGACTTGCCTGATACGTTTTTTCAATGGTAGCCAATTGAAGTGGTTAAACTTACGAGATTGCTTATGAAATATATTCCGTTTTTATTTTTCTTTTTTTCCGAAAAAAGCGCTCTTTCCCAAACGGGCACTAATGTTTCCGACAGCGCAGAAATGTATTTATCAGGTGTAATTGTNNACCCTGTTAAATCATACGCGTTATTTACAAATCGAGCATTAAATGGAGAAGCGAAAGCCATGAATGCTTTAGGAATGATGCATAGCAAGGGAATTGGCGTTGACAGCAGCTTTGCTAATGCTTTATATTGGTTCAGGCAGGCGGCAGTAAATGGTTATGCTAAATCATGGGTAAACATAGGAATGTTATATAAAAGAAAAAGTGTTGATAGCGCCGGCTATGCTATTGCTCATCTGTATTTTGATACCGCGCTCATTCATAATGAGCCAAGCGCCTTTTTTGCAAAGGGGTATATGTTGTATAAAGGATTAGGCTGCAATCAGGATTATCCGCTTGCTCTTTTGCATTTCAGGCAGGGTAACACCCTGGGTAGAGCTGATTGTTTGTATTTTACAGGGCTTTGTTTTAAATATGGTTATGGGGTTGTGGCAGATACTGATAGCGCAACCTTTTATATTCAATCGGCTGCACGTTTAGGTTATAAGCCTGCAAATACCGAGCGCTATTTAAATTTGAATGGCGCCGGCACCGGTTATGCTTCTAAATCTGCGGGAACAGGATACGAAGTTGTTGTTAAGAAACATGCTGTTAAGCAAAACAATAAACCTTACGACAGCGTCCCCTTTTCAACAAAATACATACAGATAAGCGGTACTTATACAGGAGTAGCAGTACAGTACGATTACAGCGGTAAAATAATATTAGGAGAAACACCGGTCGAATTACAGGTAATATCTTCAGGCATTGGCCTTTACGGGGTTTGGAAGCAGGAAGGACAGGAGCCTGTTTCGCTTGTTGCCACACAANNTCAGCAAGTTTAAAAAGCTCAAAACGAAAATTCCCGCTAATTTTTCGCTCAATTCAATTGAATGAAGAAACCATAGGCGATACCGTTTACCTTACCGGCGCACTTTTTTTATTTAATACATATACTAAAGAACCTGAAAAGCCCGTAAACATCCGGCTGTCGGGAAAAGTTAATCGGGTTTCACCATCTGTTTTAAAATCAGGCCTCATGCTTTATCCTAATCCGGCTGCAAGTGAAGGAGTGTTCACTGTTTCATTTAACCTTGTAGCTGATGGGCATGTAATGCTAAACATATTTGATGTAAACGGGCATAAAATATTTACGCAATCATCTCCTTTTATGCGTAGCGGGAAACAAACTTTAAAAGTCAAAAATGCAAGATTACTTCCCGGCTATTATATATTAAATATAAGGTCGGGCAGGCAGCAGGAGTCGATTGCATTTATAAGTAAATAAAACAAGTTTCATGCGTCTGTTATTCTACATATTTTTTTTTACATTTCTACAGGGGTGGTGCCATGCCCAAACACCCGATTCTACGGGTACATCACCACAAAATTCAGACTCACTTGATTTTACACTTATTACAACAACCGATTTCATGATTGGAAGTGGTACGAGCTTCGCAGTATTTTGGGCAAAAGACCCCGGGAAAAAAGTGAAGTGCCCGAGGAACGTAAATGGTAGCGGAAATGGAGGCGGTGGGGTTATCGGGGTATTGCAATCTACCTTGCAGGCAATAGGAAACGGTATTAGAAATACCTTCCGTTGGATATTT
>DPFD01000060.1:0-162 GCA_003534175.1 Chitinophagaceae bacterium | reverse complement strand
GGAAGGGATTGCGATGAAGATGATGAAGAAAATGGAGGCGGTTCCGGTGATGGTGACGGCGGCGGCGGAGGAGGTACTGATGATGAAGATTGGTCTCCGCCTGTGCCGGGTGGTTATGACGATGACTGGGGCAATACGCCCACACCGATGCCTGAGGAAGGC
>DPFD01000255.1:9697-15263 GCA_003534175.1 Chitinophagaceae bacterium | reverse complement strand
GAGCACCATTCCCTCAAACCCCACATTGAAAATACAAAAACTTGCCGGCGCTTTCAATAGCCCAACAGTGTGTAAAACGGGGAATGGATTTTTTTCATATACGAAGGTGTTGTGGGTAGTGCTACTTGACAACTTTCCAATGGGCAGAATTTCTTATGCTCAGCTCTTTTTCTTAAATTTGACACATGAGTACTTTGCAAGTTGACATATTAAACCCGAAAGCGGCAAAACTTTTAAAAGATTTAGCAGACTTAAATCTTATTGCCATTCGGGACACGTCAAAAAGCGGTTTTGCGACAGTTCTTAAGAAGTTACGTTCAAAAGCTAAATCAGCACCTACATTGAACGAAATAACTAGAGAGGTTGAATNNNAAACGTTATGCGAAATAGAGTTAGCCGTATAATCATTGACACTAATCTTTGGATTAGCTTTTTAATAACTAAGGACTTTACCAAACTTGATGAGATTATTTTTTCCAGAAAGGGAATATTGGTTTTCAGCCAAGAACTACTTGACGAATTTTTAGAGGTTGCAAGTCGACCGAAACTCCGAAGATTCTTTTCTACTTCTGACATTGAAGAGTTTCTAGAAACTATAGATGAATATGCATCCTTTGTAAAAGTTTATACTAAAGTTGAAGTTTGTAGAGATCCAAAAGACAATTTTTTACTTTCATTATCAGTTGATGGAAAAGCAGATTTTTTGTTAACGGCGACAAAGATCTACTGGGCATTTCCAAATTTAGAAGAACAAAAATCATAACAATTTCGGACTTCCTGCAAGACAAATAGCACGAACGCACAAGAAATTACTTTGCAAACAAATGGGTTGGCATTTTATGTTGAAGTTCTCAATCCTAAGAGAAATTCTTTAACTTGGCTGTACGCTCCGCGAAAAATATGACCAATTTATTAGATATTTTGCCGTTCTAACTCCACTCCATCAGCTATCTAATGACGTTGTGCACCATTCTATCAGCTGCAAAACCCTAAAGAGACACAAAAGAATTAATGAAAGACATTACCTCAACAATAATCGTTTTTGCTATCCTACTTTTTACACTTACTAGTTGTAAAGAGCATAGAACCATCCGAAATGAGAAAGCACTAACACTTCAGGAAAAGGATAGCTTGAAGTATGAGCATATAAAAGGAAAGTTCTACAAAGACAATTACGGAAAACTTTTTGAGCAAAAGGCATATGCTGTTGCAGGCGAAGGCGAAATGGTTAACTCTCAAATCTACTTTGACAGCCTGGTATATATTAGTTCGGCTGATACTGTAATTGAAAAATCATTATCCGAAGTTATTGACCTCAGTACATATACGGATTTTGGCGGAGGAACAATGTACTCAAAGGACCAAAACAATGTGTATTATTCAAATGCGAGTTCAGGGGGTGATTTTAGATTACTGGTTGTTGGAGCTGACCCAAACACATTTAAACCATTATCAGACTATTTGTATGGAATGGACAATAAAAATATATTCTATCGAGGTAAAGCAATAGAAGGTTTGAACTATAATAGACACCAAATATTGTATACTTTAGACACCACTGATGATTTCATTGACTATATTATAGACGACAAAGTTGTTTTCTATAATGGCGATACTGTGGAAGGAGCAGATGCCAAGACATTTAAACTGGTAAATGGACAAAAATGGAGTGCAGAAGATAAAAACTATAAGTATGAATGCTGTGGGCAACGATTTGAATAAATACGGCACACAACAACTGTTTATGAATTTTTAAGATTATCCTCATGTTGAGTTTTACGTTTTCCTGTTTCAGCAATACAATAAAATACCCTATTTTTATACGCTTAACATTTACATTATGGCATTATTCAAATCAAGCAACCCGGCATTAAGTGAAAAGAAATTCCAGAGCACGGTACTGGATGGTGTAATCCCTGCGGATGGCATGACCGTTAAAGGAACCATTCAGAAGTTTGGCTTTTTGTTTCTGATGGTGTTAGGTACCTCTATTCATTCCTGGAGAGTGCATTCTTACGGAGGAGATGTAATGCCGTTGATGTGGGGCGGTATCATTGGTGGATTGGTGATTGCGCTGGTGATTGCCTTTAAAAAAGAATGGGCGCCGTTTTTGGCTCCATTGTACGCACTGGCTCAGGGTTTATTCATTGGCTCTATATCTTCTATATTCGATTTTGCCTTTGCAGAAACCGCACCCAACATCATCATGAATGCCGTGGGTTTAACACTGGGCGTTTCGGTAGGTATGTATTTTTTATACACTTTCCGCATCATTAAGGTTACGGAAAAGTTGCGATCTGTTATTATCGCTGCTACGGTAGGTGTAATGATTTTTTACCTGCTGGTATGGGTGATGCGTATGTTTGGCATGGAGTCTATGCCGTTCCTGCATGAAGGAAGCACGATGGGCATTATCTTCTCACTGGTTGTGGTAACCATTGCGGCGTTGAATTTGTTGCTCGATTTCGACATGATTGAAAAAGGTGCAGCGATGGGTGCCCCAAAATACATGGAATGGTTTGGCGCTTTCGGATTGCTCGTAACCATTGTGTGGCTGTATATTGAAATTTTGCGCTTATTATCGAAAGTATACAGCAGAGATTAAGCAAAATGTATTGTACATAATAACCGTACCCTCAGGGTGCGGTTTTTTTTCCCTGTAAGAGAAAGTAAGTATCAACCCGATACAATGATCACCTGCTCACGATAACCAATACACTAAAAAAGCGCAACAGTAACCTGTTACGCCTTGGTTTTTCCATTGTGGGTTTCGTATTATTCGCGGCCGTCAAGCAAATTGCCGAGTCCGCCCAGTACTGAACCTTCTTCTTTGCGTTTGAACGTTCCATACTGTAATATTCTTCCGGCGAGCCTGCTGATAGGCAGGGATTGTATCCAAACCTTGCCGGGGCCTTTGAGGTGTGCGAAGAATAGTCCTTCCCCACCAAATATCCAGCTTTTAACACCGCGGATCATTTCAATATCAAAATCAACCGTAGATGTGTAGGCTACCACGCAACCGGTATCTACTTTTAAAGACTCTCCGGGTTTCAACTCTCTTTCAACAACATACCCACCGGCATGCACAAAGCAGAGTCCGTCGCCTTCGAGCTTTTGCATGATAAATCCTTCTCCACCAAAAATTCCGGTACCCAGGCGGCGTTGCAGTTCAATGCCTACGGTAACTCCTTTGGCTGCTGCGAGGAATGCATCTTTCTGAGCGATCACTTTTCCCTGATGCAGATGCAAATCAATCGGAATAATTTTACCGGAATACGGTGCGGCAAAACTTACACTGCGCTTTTCATGAGCGGAATTGGTGAAGGCTGTCATGAATAAACTCTCGCCGGTAATCAGTCGCTTTCCGGCGCTCATCAGCTTACCCAGGATTCCCGTCTGGCTCTTACTGCCGTCTCCAAAAATGGTTTCCATTTCCACCCCGTGATCCATCATCATAAAACTTCCACTTTCAGCAATGGCCGTTTCGTTGGGGTCGAGGATGATTTCTACAAACTGCATTTCTTCTCCATACAGCCTGTATTCAATTTCGTGGTTTGTTTTCATGTTATAAATTTTAACCCTTGCGGGATGTGATTTGTTTTGAATCTTTCATTAATCCATTCCATACTTTTTTGCCCTGCAATTTGCGGCCCAGATACATGATGCCGACCATGATAAAAAACAGCGGACCTGTAAAGCCGAGGATAGCCACATATTTTGTACCGTAAAACTTCTCCATCGGGCGGCGCAATCTTTCTGATATGAGATACATACTCGGAACCATAATCAGGGTAAGGAAAAACGCGAAGATCAACCCAAAAATGATGGTCCAGCTCAGCGGTCCCCAGAACACCACACTATCTCCACCGAAGAAAATATTCGGATTCCATTCATTGAGGAATCTTCCAAAATCGATATTGAATCCTACGGCCAGCGGCAGTAATCCAAGCATGGTAGCAATGGCGGTGAGCAACACCGGAATAATCCTGATTTTACCGGCCTGTATGGTAGCTTCACGGGTTTTCATACCACGCATCCGCAATTCATCGGTAAACTCAATGAGGAGGATACCGTTATTAATTACGATACCTGCCAATCCGATAATACCTACTCCCAGCATGATGGTAGAGATGGTCATACCGGTAATGGCATAGCCAATCAGCACTCCGATGATGGAGAAGAAAATTTCGGTGAGTACAATGAAGGGTTTACTCAACGAGTTGAACTGTAGCACGAGTATCAGGAAGATCAATCCGAGGGCAATGAGCAATGCCGAAAACAGGAAGCTGGAAGTTTCAGCCTCTTGTTCACCTTGTCCGGTTTGTTTAATCTGTACTCCATCGGGCAGTTGTTGCTGTGCCCTGAAAGCGGTGATTTTATCCGCCAGTTCACTATTCACCTTGGCCGTCATGGAAGGATCGAGTACGTTCGACTGAAGCTGGATGGTACGCTTCACATTCTTCCGGGCGATGGCTCCGCTGGAATTGGTGTAATCAATGCGGGCCACATCACTTAAGGCTACAGACTTCACCCGCATGGTGTTCATATCCATAAATGTGATTCGGGTATTCAGCAGTTCATTGATGTTGTTGCGAACATTTTCTGAAGAACGCAATTGAATTTCATATTCATCTTCCCCTATCTTTAGCTTACTCACTTCTTTTCCGAAGATGGCGGTACGTAGTTCCATTCCTATTTGTGCAGTGGATAACCCTTCCATCATCGCGCGTTCACGATCAATCTGAATGGTAATTTCAGGGCTTTGTAAATCTACATCCATGCGAAGATTTTCCACGCCATACACCTGATTGGTATCGAGATAGTTTGATAATTGTGTAGCCACATACGCTACTTCATCAAACTCATCACCAGATATTTCAATATTCACCGGCGGGTCGGTTGGCGGACCTGCATCTTCCTGGGCCACTTCAATACTGGCACCGGGGATGCCCACCATGCGCGCACGGATAGAATCTAAATAATGTTTAGTGCCCTTGCCGTTTCGCTTTTCAAACTCTACGAATGAAATCTGAATACGTCCGAGGTTGGGGCGTACACTGCGGTTTTGATCGCGCGGATTGTTGGCGCTGTTGGCTACGTTGGTGATAACGCTCTCTACAATTCCTCCTTTATCAGGCATTTCATCTTTCAACACATCATACACGCGCTGATCAAGGATGTGCATCACGCTGTCGGTAGCTTTTACATCCGTGCCGGGCGGCATTTTGAGATACACATAAATCATGTTCGGATCTCCGCTGGGGAAGAAGGTGGCCTTGTTGCCCCTGGCAATCAGCAGTAGCACCACCACCGGGAACAACACAAATAATGAAACCAATGCCCATACCGGTCTTTTCCCTTTCAATACCCATTTCAACAGCATTTCATACCGGCGCATCAGCCCCGGGAGAATTCTGTTCTGAAACACATGAATGATATCTCTGAATACGTAACGGTTGAGCACGGCAAGTATGGCCATGAGCAGCAAGAAATTTCCTACTGCAGTAACACCCGTAAGGTGGAAGAGCGCACTGAACACAATGGCAGCCCAGAACCACCATTTTTT
>DPFD01000255.1:0-9661 GCA_003534175.1 Chitinophagaceae bacterium | reverse complement strand
CCTGCCTTCGGGCTTCATGAAACTTACTGCAAACACGGGGTTGAAAATAAAAGCTACGATTAAGGATGCGGCCAGTGTGAGGATGAGGATCACCGGAAGATATATCATAAACTTTCCGATGATGCCTTTCCACATCAACAGCGGAACGAATGGGGCAAGTGTGGTGGCTGTTCCCGCCAATACAGGGATGAACACCTCACCGGCTGCCTCCTTCGCGCTTCGGACGATAGGCACTTTCCCGTTGTTGTAAATTCGGTGCGTATTTTCGATTACCACAATGGCATCATCTACAATAATACCGAGGGCAAAAAGCAAACCGAACAACACGATGAAGTTGAGGGTTACGTTAGTGCCCACCATAAAATCGGCCAGTGGCAGGAAAAGGAATGCAACAAATACACTCAGAGGTACAGACAGAGCCACAAAGAATGCGTTGGTAACACCCATGAAGAACATCAATACTATCAGCACCAATAAAAATCCGATGATGATGGTATTTACCAGTTCGTGGAAAGAGGTGGCGGTAGCCTTACTCTGATCGCCGGTTATCACTACTTTTAAATCTTTAGGCAGTTCCTGATTTTTCTGCATTTCGGAAGTGATATCCTTTATCTTTGCAGCCGCATCAATCAGATTTTCGCCTGAGCGCTTAATGATGTTGAGGGTAATTACATTTTTACCGTCGAGGCGTGCGAAGCTTTCGTTTTCCTTGATGGTATCTTTAATTTGAGCGATGTCTTTCAGATACACCGTGGCGCCCTGAGCACTGCTGCGCACAATCACATCTTCAAGGTTTCTGGCACTGGTAAACTGACCTTTAATTTTCAGCGTACGTTTCATCTGCCCTACCTCAATCAATCCTCCGGTAATATCCATGTTTTCACGGGCAATGGCATTCTCGATATCGGTGTAGCTGATGCGCGCAATCTGCATTTTATACGGATCGGCATTTACCTGAATTTCTCTTTCAGGAGCTCCTACAATTTCTGCACGTGTTATTTCTGGAAGTTCTTCGTAGCGGTCCTGCAGTTTTTCAGCAAATGTTTTCAGTTTTACGCCATCATAATCTCCACTGATGTTTACGTACATGATGGGCATTTCGCTGAATGCAAACTCCTGCACGTTGGGTTGTTGGGTGAGATCATTGGGCAATTCTGATTCTGCACGGTCTATCGCATCCTTTACTTTCAGTTTGGCGAGGTCAGTATTTACTTCGGTATCAAACTCCACTACAATTAAACTAAAATCGGTTTGTGAAGTACTGGTGATTTTTTTCACCTTGGCCCCGGAGATGCCTTTCAGTTCCTTTTCAATAGGCCGTGTAACCAGGTTTTCAATGTCTTTCGGGCTGTTTCCTACGTATACTGTAGTAATACTGATGGTAGGCACTACAATATCCGGAAACTGTTCTTTGGGTAAGGTGATAAACTTATAATACCCAAACAATGAAATTAAAATGGCGATAATATATACAGCGGTACGGTTGTTGATTGCCCAGCTGGTAGGACCAAACTCTTTGAATTTATCCTGAATGCCGTCGAAGATTTTCATATAGTGTAATTAGGTAAAGTTACAGCCTGTATAACGGTTAGGCCTGTACGATAATACATTTCAAAATCGATTAATTGGTTACGATGTTTTGTCCGTCGTACAAATTCTGATATCCCTGTGTGATGAGCTGTTCTCCGGCGGTAAGGCCTGACAGCACTTCCATGTATTCGCCGTAAGACTGACCTACATCAATATTTCTTTTGCGCGCCTGCATTCTGCCGTCGGCACCTTTGGCAGCAACAAACACATACTTTCCTTTATCATCGGTTTGAATCAGGTTCACCGGCACCACCATGGCGTTAGGGGCAGTGTAATCGAGAATACGCATGACAACGGTTTGATTGGCTTTGATCAGCGGATCCCTTTCCATTTTAGCTTCGGCGATAAACCCGCGGTTCACCAAATCAATGGCTTGTCCAATCATGGTGATGGAAGCTTTCACTTGTTTATTGGCATCGGGGATATCAATTAAAACACTGGCTCCCTTTTTAATGCGTGTTGCATAATTTTCCGGAACGCTTACCACTGCCTTCAGGCTGCTGGTGTTTACAATTTTTATTTGTGGTCCCATTGCGGTACTTCCCACAAAGGTTTCACCCACACGAACATTCACCACTTCAGCCACACCGTTTACATCGCTGTACACATTGGCTGTACGGGCTTGTTCAACAGCCACATTCACTTGTTCCTGAGCTGCCTTCAGTTGATTTTCCAAACCTTCCACATTGGTGCGAGCACTGATCAGTTGTACTTCGGTACCAATACCCTGATTCCACAAATTCTGCTGGCGTTGCAGCACATCCTTGGCATAATTCAATTGTGTTTTGATACCGCCGAGTTGTTGCCTTGCCGCTACCACCTGTTGCTGCATGATGGCATCATCAAGTTTAAGCAGGAGCTGACCTTTAGATACCTGTTGCCCTTGTTTCACATACACGGCTTTCACCATTCCGCCCATTCCTCGCGGGGCGATGTATGAAATGTTCTCAGCTTCTACCTTACCCTGCAATTCAATATAGTGGTTGAACTCTCTTTGCTCTACCGGTGCCAAGGCAACCAGTTTAGCTTTAGTTAATGCAGCGGAGGCTGTATCCAGTAGTGCCAGCTCAGCTTCCAGGCTTTTAATGGCATTATCTTTAGCTTCGCGTTCCTTTCGAAGTTTTTCCAGTTTAGCTTTTTTCTCCTGGATAATCTTGCTGTCGCTGCCGGCATCGCTGCTGCAGGATAACATGAGTATGGATACGGACAATGCGTATGATATGGTTTTAATTGTTTTCATTCTATGATTGAGTTAATGCGTTTTTAAAGTTTACCGGTTGCTTTTAAATAATCAATTCTGGCAATGACAGCATCGTACAAGGCTCCGTAATAATTATTCTGCGCCATTTTCAATTCTGTTTGTGCTGTGTAAATTTCCTGATTGCTGCCAAGCCCCTGTTCGTATTTCAGTACGGTGGATTTGTACACCTGCTCAGCCAGTTGCATATTGCGTTGCTGGTTGTCTACCGTTTGCAGCGCTGATACAATTTTCAGTTTGGCGGTGAGTACATCATTATCAATGGAAGCTTCGAGCATTTTTTGCTGGTTAGTTGCTTTTTGCAATTCCAGTTCGGCTGATTTCAATTTGGCCTGCCTGCTAAAGCCTGTAAACAGCGGCAGTTGCAGGCGAACACCTACAATGGCGCTGGTAAACCAGGTTCCATCGTTGAGGAAATTAAGCTCCTGGCGCTGGGCAGATTTGTTATAACTTCCAAAGGCAGCCAACGTGGGCAGTGCGCTGAGTTTGTACCGGCGCACGTTAAACTCACTCAGCTTAATGGCAGCGTTGATCAGTTTATATTCTTTACGGTTCTTGTAATCGTAGGCTTCTTCGAGCAATCCTTCTTTAAGTACATCCTCTGTAAGTGAATCCGTGAGGTGCAGGGTATCCTGCTGTGGCATGTGCATGAGCAGCTTCAAACCGGCGGTACCGGCATCCAGCATATTCTGCATTTTAATCTTTTCCGTTTTCAGGTTGTTGAGTTGCACGCTAATTTTATCTACATCCAGTCTTTCTGCAAAGCCATTTTCGAAAATGATGCGGGTATCTTTCAGCAGCTTTTCAAAACGGTCTATGTTGGCATCAATGGATGTAAGCTGTTGCTTACCCACCACCAACTGGTAATAAATTTTGCGGATGTTTACATTGATGTTTTCCAGAGTAACATCCGCCTGAGCCTGCGCATACTGCATGGAGGCATCGCGTGCTTTCAAACCGATGAACACCTGTCCGTCGAACAGCAATTGCGATAGCTCTACCCCGGCGTTCATATTCCAGGGAGTTCCAAAAGGAAATGCCAGATTACCAAACCCATTGGCAGGAAAGGTGATGGTATTGCCGTTGCCGTCTTTCACTCCTTCGTCTACCAGTACCTGATAGGTTGCGGGAGAAATAAAGTTGGGGATAGACTGCACCGGAATTTCGATATTATGGGTAACCGATGTGCTGGCATTCAACTGCGGCAGCGCAGCCGAGGTTACCTGCCGGTTCAGTTGTTTCTGCAGTTGAATATCAATCAGTGCATTCTTCACCTGGGCGGCGTTTTTCATAGCATAATCAACTGCCTGGTCAACAGAAAAATAGTGCTGCTGACCAACAGCATTCAGGGATGCGACAGCGAATAAGAGTACGAGATTTAATTTGAAACGCATACAGATTATTATTGGCTTAAATTTTTCAGGTATTTGGTTAAGAGTTTATATCCTTTCGGGTTTACCAGTCCATGCAGAAAATGTATCATCACTTCCCGCTGAATATCCAGCAGGGGTTGAGAAATGCTTTCCTGCACTTCCACATCAAACATCAGGGTTAAAGATTCCACGCGGAAACGGGTGAGAATATCAATATTGATATCGCTGCGGTACACCTCTTCACGAATGCCACGTTCGAGATTTTTTCTCACCATATTACAGAGGAAATCATTTTTATAGCGGATGAAAATCTGAAACGCCCCGGGATGGTATTTTTTTAAATCGAAAAGGATGGACGTGTTCATGGTTCGGAACATGTCTTGCAATAGTCGAAGGGAGAGTACTCCCTCATGCACTGCATTTTNNAACATTCATTGATGCCGATGATTCCTTCCAGCACATTTTCAATCAGTTCATTTTTGTCGTTATAATACTGATACAAGGTTTTCTTGGATATACCCAGTTGAGCGGAGATGTCATCCATACTCACACTGCGCACCCCGTATTTGAGAAAAAGGGCCGTGGCTTCCTGCCTGATCCGTTCTTTCAATTCTTGTTCTGGCATATTGGACGCAAAACTATGGAAACTTTTTCCGTAACCAAAGTTTCCATCAAGATATTTTACCATTCATAACAAAAACTTAAACAAACCTACTCCAAATTTTACCTGAAAGGGTTGAAGTCAATGCCTGCCTACTGCTGTATCTTTACAGGTATCATGAAAAAAAGATTCTCGTACAAACATTTACTGCAATATTTCCTTCAGGGCCTGTTGATCCTGGCTCCCATTGCCATTACCGGCTATGCGATATACTGGATCATTACCACTATAGACAGCTGGTTACCCATTTTCAGTTCGGTAGATGAAAAGGGAGTGCGGCAAGTACAGAATTATGGGCTAGGCTTTGTGGTGGTGATTGTGGGGTTGATTTTACTGGGTTATTTCAGTTCCTTTTTCATAACCGGACGCATATTGAGTGTGCTGGATAAATTTTTACAGCGTACGCCCGGCATCAAACATATTTACTCCACTACGCGTGATTTTTTTGAAGCATTTGCCGGTGACAAGAAAAAGTTTACACAGAATGTATTGGCCAATGTAGATGACAATGATGTGTGGCGATTAGGATTTATTACACGCGACAGCATGGAAGATTTTGGTTTGAAGGATTATGTAGCCGTGTACATCCCCATGGCGTATTCGGTAGCAGGGAATGTGTACATCATTCCTAAAAACAGGGTGAGGCCCATCACGCACATCAGCAGTACTCAAACCATGAAGTTTGCCGTGAGTGGCGGCGTAACCGACCTGAACGATGAACAGGAGAAGGAAGTGGTGCTCTAATGCATGAAACAACTTTTTATATCCGTACTCCTCTGCGGCATCACCTATCAGGCCGGCAGTTGGGGATTTTATGCCCATCGGTGGATTAACTATTACGCTGTATTTCTATTGCCACCGGATATGTTTGGTTTTTACAAGCAACATATCCATCATTTGGCTACGCATGCCACTGACCCCGACAGCAGGCGGTATGTGGTTGCCGGTGAAGCGCCGCGGCATTACATCGACATTGACTTATACGGCACCTACCCCTATCCCGAATTACCGAGGAATATGGATTCAGCCATTGCGCGATACTCCGCGGATACCGTACAGGCTAGGGGCATTGTTCCCTGGCATATCCTCNNCGGGTGAAACAACGTCTCACAGCGGCTTTCAGGGATAAACACCCTGAATTGATTTTAAAATACAGTGCAGAAATCGGACACTACATTGCGGATGCCCATGTACCCTTGCACACTTCGCATAACCATAACGGTCAGTACACCAACCAGCACGGTATTCATGGTTTGTGGGAAAGCAGCATTCCGGAGTTGTTAGCTGAAAAAGAATTTGATTTTTTTATTGGGAAAGCGGAATACCTGCAAAACGCTGATTCATTTATCTGGGCACGTGTGCTGGAAAGTGCTGCTGCCAGCGACAGTGTGCTCACCTTCGAAAAAAGATTGTCGGAGCGCTTTAACCCTTCCATGCGGTATAACTTTGAGGAACGAAACGGAAAAACCGTACGTCAGTTTTCGGCTGCTTACACACGCGCTTACCATAACAGCCTGAACGGAATGGTAGAACGAAGGATGCGGCTGGCAGTGTATTCCATAGCCTGCTTCTGGTATACTGCCTGGGCAGATGCGGGACAGCCTTCCCTGAAGGAACTCACCTCACAGAAACATACTACCTCATTAGCTTCAACCGATTCACTGCAAAAAGCCTGGCTGCAGGATACTGGTAACGGTTGCGATTAACCGAAGCTGATTCCTCCCTGTTGTACATAATTTATTTATTCAGTTGACCTGCATGATTATCTGCCATTGTCGCTGAAAGTTCTACAATGAATTTGTTTATTTCAGCACGAATAGACGTTTTCATCTGATCAGCCGGAGCAGGATGTTTAGCATAGGAATAAGACAGTTTGTTCAAATAATCGTGTAATTGTTTTCCCTCCACCTTAAAATGCAACTGAAGTGAAGACCGCTTACTGATTTCTTCGTTCCAGATGTTGCGCACCATGGTCCAGTATGACTCATTTTTTTTCCAGAATTCCAATGCTGATTGGCAGGATGCATCAGGTAGTTTTGTATAGGTATTCAACCCACGTTCTTCTACAAGAATTTTTTCAGTACCGTCGGATGCACGCTGTACTTTATAATTGTCCTGCTCATGTACATAACCGTTGGAGTTGAGTACGATGCGATTGGTTCTTCGCAGGATGTTATAATCTTCCCGCACCGTATATTCTCTGCGGGGTAAGGGGGCATCCGCGGTGCTTTGCCAGATGATTTTATTATCCAGTTCAACAAACGGACTATACCCTTGGTAACGGGGTTCATCACTCACTTCCCATACGGTTTGTGTCCACTTCCCTTTTACTTCACTCGCCGGCATTTTTTCCTTTACCCACAAGCGGTTGCCCTTGTATCTCCAAAGTTCAGGGCTTTCGTACTGCCACTCTTCCCGCCAGTGTTTAATAACGAAAGTATCGTTAATTACAAGCAGGTGCTGAATCACTACTTTATCGTTTGATACCTCAATAGGTAATGATAATTCTGTTCCACCTGAAATAAATTCACGGTCGTGAAATTTGTATGCCGGCTGATGTGAGAAAGTTTCCGCATACTGAAAAGTAACATCAAAACATCCGCAAAGCTGCTGAATAAGTTGATTTCCATTTTGAGCAAAGGCACCACCTGTAAAGATGAAACACAGGGCAGAAAAAAAGAAGTTTTTCATAACGTTGATTTTTTACAACGCGAAGTAACGTGCCCTGAACCGATGGTTGTTTCCGTTTTCAGAAATCCAGTTTACGGAATAAGAAAAAAGGCTGTACCGAATCAAAGGATCAGGATACAGCCCATACCAAAATTACAATCAGCGAAATGAATTAAATGTTCCAGTTAATCTTTTTTCAGCCACACCGCTTCAAAGGAAGGGTATCCTCTTTCACCGTTATTGGTGAGAGCTGTGAATCGGAGTTTATAGTAATTGGCATCACCGTCTTTAATAATATAATAAAGGTCTGTGCGAACGGCCGGAGCTACACCAGGTCCACCACCGGAGCGCCAGTCGGCACCAATAGCATTTTGTTTACCGGACCAGTCTCCCGCTGCAATGTTATCAATGCTGGTAGCAGTGAATCCGGCATACGGAACGTTAGCTTCTAAAATCTTAGCCACTTGCACATTGCGGTTGATGAGGATGATATCCTGAAAAAGGTAAGGTAAATCACCTGCGCCGAAGTTGGCCACATTGGAGAAATAGGTCCAGGCAATATCCCATTTCTTCTTTTCAGGTTCCACTTCTACCTGTCCGTTTTCAAATGATGCATAACGGAAGAAGTGATCGGGTGTTTTATTAATATCGATGGTTTGGAATGTAGGCGAGTTAATATCAGCATACTGCAGCGTATATCCACCACTGTTATTACGTAACACGCGGATTTTTTTCCATCCGCGATCAGGAGCCGGGGTACCAATACCTTTTCCTCTGTTTACGATGTACACTTTATTGTCAGCATCGTTGGCTGATACGGCTGCAATGGCCGTGCGGGTTAAATCGCCATCCGGATAATCGATGTAGGGAAGTTGTGTGGTTTGCGGACTGGTCTGACTGAAAGCCACATCGTTTGTCATGCCCACGGTATCGGCAGCGGTTACAGTAGACAGATCATTTTTATTGATTTGTTTAGCCATCATGGCTGAAGAGGAGTTCAGAATAACCCTGAAATCACTTCCGGTGTAAAATCCCAGATCCCAGTTGGTGCGCAACACCGGGGTTTGGCGGTTGGTGCTGATGTCGATAAAAACCTTGTTGCCAAAAGTTGTTCCACCGCCGTTTACCACCGCAGACGGGGTTTGAGCCACCAGTTCTGAAAAGGTAAGCATCAGGTTTCGGGTTGCACCGATAATTACCGGACTACCGGAACTATAAATTTCAAACTTCAGGTTTTCATCCCCGGCAAAAAATGCTCCCGGCGTTTTAGTTACTGTAAAAGATGTTTCATTATTTCCTGAGGGCACAATTAGGTTCAGCTGATTGGCTACTGGCGTTACTGAGAGGGAATACTGTGTGCCGTAGGTGAGCCCGTCTTCCACAAAACGCACTATCACCGGAATATCAGCCGGTGCGGCTGCAGAGAGTTTCAGTTTAATGGTGATGCTGTTTTCAGTGGAGGCAATGCCCTGCTCGGCTGATTCAAAATTTACAAAATTATCCGGTGACAGGCTGTCGCGTTTACGGCATGCCGTTAGTAATACCGACAGGGAGATCAGAAGCAGTACGGATGTATTGAACAGTTTTTTCATGGTATGAGCACTTATTTATGTGTTAGGTTAAATTATTTTCTGATGTCGAGGTTCAGGGCCAATCCGCCAAAGAATGAACGACCGGTAGCGAGGTTTTTACTGCCGGCACTTACATGCACCCCTCCTGCCCCGTTGGTGAAACTGTTTACACGGGAAACATCAAAGAGATTCCTGACACCCATGTTAAACACTACATACTTTCCGATTTTCTTAGAGGCGGTGAGATCAGCGAAGTGAAAATTATCAAAGGATGCCTCTACATATTTTTGGGATGGGGCATCATAGGCATAAAAAGGTTGCTTGCCGGTAAACTTGTAAAACAGGTTAATATCGATACCCTGCTTAGGGATACTGTAACCGATGGTGGTATTCACTTCGGTTGACCATTGCAGTTCGGGAAGTGATTTATCGTCTTCGGCAGCGGCATTGTAAAACCCTGTGTAAGAAGCGCCCACACCGATGTTCAGGCGTTTGTACTTAGCCATGGTTTGAATGCTGGTACCGGCTGTTTTACTGT
>DPFD01000087.1:3586-7879 GCA_003534175.1 Chitinophagaceae bacterium | reverse complement strand
AGACAACTCATCACTGCCAATAGGCTTGTGTACTCCCGATGTGTATTTTATAAAACGCGGGGGGCCTTCAAACGTGAATAGATATTTATTTTTTCCCGGGGAAACCTTCTCTGCTAAATTTATAAATCCATCTATAAATTTTTCATCTGTCATTAAATGGTAGTTCATGATATGCTCAGTTTGATCGGGGATATACATGCCCCTGTTCACGTGTTGTAACTATTCATCCATTTTTAAAATCTCGAAGGGAAACTGGGGCCTTACAATGCCAACCCATTTCTTGTGCCAGTTTACAAAATCACGCTTATCCTCAACAGTAAAAGTTACTGCTTTATCAAAATTGTAAATCACTTTGGATGAGTTATACACTATCAAAACATTTACATAATATCCCCCATCATTGAGAAAATCTCCCGGGATATGCAAAACACCTTTATGCAAGCCATTTTCAAGAATTTTCACAGGGGATATCGCATTGAATACAATTTCATCAGAGAGGGTACATAAATGTAAACTCAGATTTATGGGAGTAGGACCTTTTAGGTTATAAAACTCAAACTCTATTCTAATGGGTGTTTTAACAGACATGGCTTCATCCGCACTATTCAGTTGCGGAATCACACACATTGATTTAAAGCGAACATGATCATTACCTGGGGCCTTTTCCGGGTCATTGAAATATTGTTCCAAATCGTAGCTCGCATTTTCGAGTAAATACTTATTGATAACTTCCTCGGGCATGCCCTCACCCATTACCTTTCCATTGCCCAAAAAGATAGCCCGGGTGCATAAATTTCTTACTGCCGACATATTGTGGCTTACGAACAACACAGTTCTACCTTCCCGGCTGCTTACATCTTTCATTTTGCCCAATGCTTTATTCTGGAAATCCGCATCTCCTACAGCCAGCACTTCATCCACTATCAATATATCCGGCTCCAAATGCGCTGCTACGCCAAAAGCCAGGCGAACATACATACCGCTACTGTATCGTTTAACGGGAGTGTCTATATAACGTTCAATGCCTGCAAAATTCACAATCTCATCAAACTTTGCGGTGATTTCTCTTTTAGTCATCCCCAGAATAGCTCCGTTCAGATACACATTTTCTCTGCCGGTCAGTTCAGGATGAAATCCTGTGCCCACCTCCAGTAAAGAAGCCACACGTCCTTTAATTTTCAATTGCCCCAGGGTTGGTGTGGTGGTTCGGCTTAATATCTTGAGTAAAGTACTTTTACCGGCACCATTTCTGCCGATGATACCTAATACTTCGCCATGCTGCACATCAAAAGTAATATCGCGTAATGCCCACACGTAATCACTTCCTCCTTTTTTTGCCCGGTCGTTCTCCTCACCTACTTTTAAATACGGATCTTCCTTTCCTCTGATTTTGTACCACAAACGATTCACATCATGGGCTAACGATCCTGTACCTACAGCACCTAAGCGGTACTGTTTGCTTACACCTTCAATTCTAATTACCGTTTCACTCATTATTAAATGCAATTAAACTGTATCCATAAAATTTTTCTCCACCCTATTAAACATAACCACACCTATGAACAATATAACTATGATGCACACTCCGCTATATAACAGTCCATACAGGTTAAGGGTTCCCACATTAAAGAAAGCAAAACGGAATGTTTCAACTATTGGCGCCAATGGATTCCAGGCAATCCATGCAGCATAAGGCTTATCTTTTAAAAATGAAAGTGGATAGGCTACCGGTGTAGTGTATAAGAGCAACTGAACACCAAACGATAACAACAGATGGAAATCGCGGTATTTGGTAGTCAGTGAAGACACAATAATCCCTAAGCCCAGTCCCAGCCCTGCCATCATCATCACCANNCCAGCAACGGTATCAGTAACCAGTTCACTCCGATATAAAACTGACCAGTATTAAATCCAACCCATGCTGATACCGCAATCAACAGGAAGAATTGAATGGAAAACTTAATCATGTTACTGAAAACAGTACTCAGCGGCAATACCAAACGCGGGAAGTACACTTTGCCAAAGATGTTTGCATTTTGAACAAATGTGCTTGAAGTGGAAGTAAGGCATGAATCGAAATAATTCCATATGCAGATACCACTCAGATAAAACAGCATGGATGGAATTCCGTCTGTGGGAATTTTAGCAATCTTACCAAATATGAGGATAAATATCAATGATGTAAAAATCGGCTGAATCAAATACCACAAAGGCCCTAACACCGTTTGTTTGTATTGAGCCTTGTAATCTCTTCTTACAAACATTTTCAACAAATCGCGGTAATGCCATATTTCACTGAATTTAATATCCAGCAAACGCGCCTTGGGAGTAATAATTAAATCCNNTTTCTTATCTGTTGAATTCACTTAATTTAAGGATGAAATAAGGTTAAACAATTTTTTCTTATACGTATTGAAACCAAAAATATCAATAACTTTTTCCTGAGGATGCGTATATGCCTTTACGTTAGAAATAACTATTTCAATTGCCTTTTGAATTGCGTTTACATCATCCGGATTTACCAGCACCCCAAGTTCTCCCTGCTTCAGCGCATCTGATGTTCCGTCTGCATTACCTCCAATAACAGGCAACCCGTATAACAGGGCTTCAATGAACACGATACCAAATCCTTCTTTTTTACTGGGCATCACGTAAACATCAGCCTGAGTAAACAGAGAAGGCAATAGGGAATCCTCAACAAATCCGGTAAGCTTCACGTGGTTATACACGTCGTATTTTCGTGCATAACTCTGAATCACTTCTTTTTCTGCTTCATCAAACTTTCCTGCGATTAAATAATAAATATCTGGATTAGCCTGTAGCAGCGCAGGTAATGACTGAATTACGTTCAGATATCCTTTTCGCCTTTCTGAAGCTGACAATCTGGTAAGGGTTAACAGCACCTTCGAGTGTTCCGGCAAGCCATACAATTTTCGGATGCTGGTACCGGTATCCGGTTTTATGTTCAAAAATGGATCGATACAATTATTCAGCACTTTCACTTTAAATGCGGGGACATTGTTCTCCGAAATCAGCCTGGCTTTGGTAAATTCACTTACGCTCCAAACCTGATCACAACTCTTCAACATCATTCGCTTCATAGTACTTAACCTGTCCCACACCTCAATGCCGTGTGTAAGTAAAATAACTTTTGATGAAGGATGTAATTTTTTGATTGCCCACCCCACCGGTAACAAATTAACATGGCTTAATAACACCCAATTGTATGCTCTTCCTTTCAGGATGGTTGAAGCAACAAAGCGGATTTTTTTTTCATGAAACCCGATGAATTGTTGAGCAAGAAAGTAAGGGTTATCGTTTGCATCGGAGGTATTGTCATACATACTCACCATATCCACTTCAAAATGATGCTCTACTCCTATTTCATACAATGCTTTGGATAAAACCCTGCTCACTTTCTCAATACCTCCGGTTTGTGAAAAAGTACGTAATGTGCAAAAGAGCATTTTTGGCATGAAAATGAATGAGCAATTATATGCTCAGGCAAAGTGAATAACTGATGTAATCAGAGAAAATTAATCCTACAGTTTTTCAACATGTAACCCTTCGGTCTTATCGCGGCGAACATATCGTTCGTAGTTTTGCTCAAAATCAGCATAGGTGAGTTTAAGACCTGTTTCCAGTTCAATAGAGGCCTGCCAGCCCCGCTGTTGAATTTTTTCAACATCAAGCAGTTTACGGGGGGTTCCGTCGGGTTTACTTTCATCAAAAACCAGATTACCGGTATACCCTGTAATGGATTGAATCATTACGGCCATTTCCTTGATGGTATGATCCACCCCGGAGCCTATATTGATAATTTCAGGAGAATCGTAACGCTGCATGATAAAATAGCAGGCCATAGCAGCATCGTCAACATGTAAAAACTCTCTTCTTGGTTTTCCCGTTCCCCAAATAGTTACTTCGGGTAAATTGTTCATCTTGGCTTCATGAAACTTGCGGATTAGTGCAGGCAATACATGGGCATTTTCTAAATGATAATTATCACCAGGACCGTATAAGTTGGTAGGCATAACGCTTACGAACTTACAACCATACTGACGATGATAGGCCTGACACATATTAATTCCTGCAATTTTCGCAATGGCATATGGTGCATTGGTGGGTTCCAGTAACCCGGTCATTAAGTAATCTTCACGAATAGGCTGCGGCGCATTTTTCGGATAAATACAACTGCTTCCCAAAAACACCAGTTTTTCTACACCATACATGTATGCAGCATGAATGACACTGTTTTGTATGGCCAGATTATCGTAAATGAAATCAGCCGGA
>DPFD01000087.1:0-3572 GCA_003534175.1 Chitinophagaceae bacterium | reverse complement strand
TGCCACCCACTTTAGCTGCAGCCAGAAAAACAAACTGAGGACGTTCTTGTGCAAAAAACTCATCTACCAACACCTGGTTACGCAAATCCAGTTCCTTGGAAGTTCGGGTGATGATGTTGTTATAACCTTTTCTTTTTAAAAGTCGCACTATTGCACTACCCACCAGTCCTGTGTGCCCCGCTACAAATATTTTATCGCTGAGTTTCATTCTTGTGTGTTAAATCGGNNTATTTCTTGCATAGGAAGTCGTTTTTTTCTTCAACCCCACCATTCTGTTGTTAGCTGTTGGGTAGGTTGGGCATTTTTTTCAATACCCTGAGATCAGAGGCCTCGAAAACTGCCGTCATTTCAATGCCTAATGATTGGATTTTAACTTTTACTCTTTTCCCACAAACCTCCAGCACAATTCCTTTATAATTCATCAGGATTCCTCGTGTTACCTCAACATTTTCTTCTACTTCGGGTATAACGTTTACAGTTACATCCTCAAACTCACGCAAGAATTTTTTAATATTTTCAATTTCTTCAGTTCTGATTTTTGCCGGCCTTCCCAACCAGTGAACATAATTCAACACACCGGGCACCTCAGTAACCGTCCATTTCTGCCCCTCATGAACGTGCACAAAAACATAACCTTTAAACAATGGGGTTTCCAGTATCTTTTTTCGGTCACTCCAATTCCGTGTAATCTTTTGTAAAGGACAATAACTTTCAATATCCCTTTGTTTCAGTAAGGAAGATACCTTCTTTTCCCAATTAGGACGTGTATAAACAACGTACCAGTTAAATGCTTCCGACATGGCAAAGCTTCGCTGGTCCTTAGTTACATTCAAAAATGTAGACTAAAGACTACAAGGAGTTTAGTGTTTTGATAAACAATTATTTATGAATTATAAATAAATAACTATCCTAATCGTTCTTCTTTCTGTTAAACAAAGCTTTTATCCGGGGTAAAATTCCCCAAATATTTTTATAGCCCGGAAAATCCCTGTCGTTCGAAGTATAATATCCGCCTCCCTCACCACCATAACCGTATCCATAGCCGTAACCATATCCATAACCGTAACCGTAACCATTTCCATATCCTCCAAACGAATAATTGAATAGGTGTACTCCCCGGGGTTTGATTCCGTTAAAAACCACACACAGGTTGTTGAACTTTTTTTCGCGCTGCAAGCTCTGTAACAATTTTAAATACACATTTGGTGTAACAGCGTGCCTTATCACATAAATAGTTGTTTCAGCAAATGAGTTGAGCAACTGAGAATCAGTAACCGGGCTAATGGGGGCAGAGTCGATGATAACATAATCGAACTGTTGTTTTAGTTTCATCATCATCTGTTCAAAAGACGGAAGCGCTATCAATTCAGTAGGGTTCGCAGGGATCGGACCTGATGGTAACAGGAACAGATTTTTGTACGTTGTAGGTTTGATAATTTCTTCAATCGATGCCTTCCCAACCAGGTAGCTACTAATTCCCGGATTGCGTTCCACATTAAGTTGTTTACTGATTTTGGGTTTTCGCAAATCCAACTCCAATAATGCCACCTTTTTACCATTGAGGGTTAAGCTGATGGCCAGGTTGGTAGCAATAAAACTCTTTCCCTCTCCTGAAATGCTGGACGTTACGAGTATAGAGTTACTCACCTCGCTCAACCCAATAAAACCTAAATTTGTCCTGAGTGTTCTGAACTGCTCAGCAACCACCGTTCGTTTACCTTCAGTAATGGCGATGTTTTCTTTATGCTTACTCTGAATGATTTCACCCACAACCGGCACGTTGGATTTATCTTCAATCTGTGCGCGGAACATTACTTTATTGTTCAGGGTTTCCTGCAACTGAACAAATAAAATGAATGCAATTAGTCCGACGATAAACCCAATCAAATAGAAGTTTTTAGCAATGGGGCGGATTGGACCTGATGCAGAACCACTTTCCAGAATTCTTAAATCAGGAGATGTAGATGCTGAGGATAGCGCGGTTTCTTCCCTCTTTTGAAGAAGGTAAATGTAAATGTTGTTTTTAATCTCCTGCTGACGATTTTTATCAATCAATTTTCTTTCCTTTTGAGGGATCTGATTGAACATACTTTGAAAGTCGGCCGTACTCGAATTGATTTTATCCAGTTCAATCTGAAAATTGCGGCGAACGTTTTCAATGTTCTCCAGGATATCATTCTTAATTTGTAGAACTTTTTTGTTGGCGAGGGTTACATTTTCATTTTTATCTCCTGATACAGCAGCAATTTTATCGCGTTCAAATTCAGCATTATACAGCTGCTTTAACAGATCAATCAGCATGATATCACTCACTAATGTTAAGGAAGGTACAACTCCCGGCTGATCTGATTTTTTTCTCACATATTTCTCAATACTTGAAAGGGCTTCCAATTGTAAATCAACCTGCTCTCTACGTTTTTCAAGATCGTTGATATATGTGTAATACAACTCCCCCTGTTTTATTAAATTGATGGCTTCGTTGTTCACTTTATATTGCTCAATGTTAATTTCAACACTGTCTAATTGCGCCAATACCGTATCTAAACGATCATCTATAAAACGCAGTGTATTAGTTGCAATGATATTTTTATCTTCAANNCCTGAAACAACTTATTGAGCACATCAATTCCTTTATGTGGTACCGGAGTTTCAATACGCACATCCAGAGCTGTAGATCCATAAGACATCGGATTGGCTCTGAGTGAACCTATAATTTTAGATGCTTCAGTTGCCACTGAACTAAAGACAACAAAAAAGTTTTTACCTACTACATTCCTGTTATAATCATTATTGGGGATAATCGTATATTCAGTTCCATTTACATTTAATGTAGCGCCAAAAGGAATTTTTTTGTCATCAATATCTACTATTCCTTTTTTCCAGTCGATAGAGAAAAACATTTTAGATCCACCCTTAATGTTGAACTTATCATTTGCAATAAATTTCAGCGGTGAGTTATTGCCGTATAATTCTTCAGTTTGTACATTTCCCTGATTGTAAATGGTTGCATACAAATCCAGTTCACGCACCACTTCCTGCATGAGTTTACTGGAGCGCAACACGATGATTTCATTTTCTACAGACTTCTTTTCTGTAAAAATGTTCATAGCATCCAACACCTTGCCTTCTCCTCCCCTGTTAGGGTCTTTGATAAGTACTTTAGCGGAGGCTACATAAATTTTTGTCTGTGAACGTAAATAGATATAGGAAACAAAAAGAGAGATGGATGCAAGCAAAATAAAAATTGGCCAAAAGGGAAGATACCGGTAAATAATCTGAATCAGGATATTTGCCTGTGGCTTCTCCGATAAAAATTGATCTTCTGTCATGATTGAAAACGATTATAAAACCCTGTTCAGCAGTAAAAATAATAATGAGGCAACGCTGGCAATCAACGACAAGGTTACTTGCAGTTTCCTCCTTTTTTCTTCTCTTTCAGCTCTTGAAAAATCAGGAGTTACATATACAATATCATCAGCTTTCAAATAATACCAAGGGGAGTTTATTACGGAATGATTTTGTAAATCAATTCGCTTAAACTCTTTGGTACTGTCTTTCTCACGAATAATCAG
>DPFD01000157.1 GCA_003534175.1 Chitinophagaceae bacterium | reverse complement strand
GGTATTTAGCTTTGGTTTGGGGTGATGTAACCGAAGAAGCCGGAACTGTGATTGCCCATGTAGGCCGGCATCAACGATTCAGAAAACTGTTTACCGCGTACCCGGAAGGAGATTATGGTAAAGATGCCATAACGCATTATAAAGTGCTGGAGAGATTCAACTATGTAACGTTTATTGAATGCCGGCTTGAAACAGGAAGAACACATCAGATTCGTGTACACATGCAGTATATAGGCCACCCGCTGTTCAATGATGAATTCTACGGCGGCGACAGGATTGTAAAGGGTACCGTATACACGAAGTATAAGCAGTTTGTAGACAATTGTTTCAGGATTTGTCCGCGCCATGCGCTGCACGCCGGTGAGCTGGGTTTTATCCATCCCGAAACACAGGAACAGATGATGTTTGCCTCTCCCCTGCCAGACGACATACAGCAGGTAATAGAAAAATGGAGAACATACAGCAAGGCCAGGTATACCGGTGATTGAGTGATTCAATTAAAATACTTAAACACTACTCGGCACTGAAGTTGAAAAGCGTAGCCGTAAAAATGCCTCGTTCTCTTTTTTTGGAAACTACTTTCCAGTTTCCGTTGTACCGTATTAAGTTGGGAACCACCCACGATTGAAAGGGTGTCATCACCACTTCCATCTGAACATTAAAATCATACACGCCTGCATCATACTTTAATGTGTAATTCCTGCCCATGATTGACATATCAGTATCTCTGAACCAGGTTACCATTTCCTGAATCACCACATTCGATTCGCGGCCCGGAATTACTTTTTGTTTGAACACATAACAATCATACCCGTTAAACCATTCGTAATCTACTTCCATGGTATAATCATCTGCCAGCCGTTTGCTGAACATGTTGGTTTTATTGCTCATGAAAGGAAGCCCACGGATGCGCGAACCCGGATTGAAAAACAACATCTTCAGCTGTTCCTTATGCTTCTCCATTCCTTTTTTACCCGATACAGAAAAAGATGCATCGCCTACCACATTATCTTCTCCGCAAATTTTGCCTGCGGTAAAAAACAATGAGGCGTACATTGAGAGGGTGTAATAATTGTAGGTGCCGTCTTTTTTGTAAATATCTCCGCTCACGGTTTCTTCTTCCACCGTCATGGTTCGGCAACCGTTGTTTCTGTTCTGAGTGGTTCTGCTTTCGAGATGCGCTTTCAGTTTACCCTTTTTATCGAGCATCCGGATATCATTCAGTGAAGTGTAATTCAGTAACCTCAGATTGCGAAACGCTTTGTAAAAACTGGTATCGTTCTGAATCCTTTTAATAAAGGAGGGTACATCCAGATCTTTTTTCACCACCACTTCCGACAAGGTGATATAGTGATGGCCGTGTTTCAGTGTAGAATCTGTTTGGGCAGAGATTTCCTGCACCCATAATGCACACATGAAAAAAAGCAAATATTTTTTCATAGTCAGGCCCCTGAGGCAAGGCAGGATTACTTTACAAATTTCATCCGGTAATTCACCTGTATCTTTCCTTTGGAAATATCCTCCAGTTTCCTTCGCATCAGGGTGCGTTTGAGGGGTTTAATGTAATCTATAAACAACTTGCCTTCAATATGGTCGTATTCATGCAGGATGATACGGGCAGTAATCCCATTGAAGGTTTTGGTTTGTTCGATAAAATTTTCGTCGCGGAATGTGATGGTCACGCTTTCATTCCGCATGATATCTTCCCGAATTTTTGGGATGCTCAGGCATCCTTCATTATAGCTCCACAACTCACCGTCTACCGACTGAATCTGAGCGTTGATGAATACACCTTTGTAACCGGGTGCATCCGGAAATTCTTCCATATCTCCATCCTCGTCGTTGGCAAACATCTGTTCACTGTCCATTACAAATAAGCGAATCGGCCGGTCAATCTGAGGAGCAGCCAAACCCACCCCATTGCTGTTGTACATGGTTTCCCACATATCGGCAATCAGCTGATCGAGACCTTCATAATCCTTTGTAATATTTTCACCTACTTTACGCAACACCGGTGAACCGTAAGCAACAATCGGCAATATCATATTCAATAAATATGTGCAAAGATACAAACCTAACGGTTGATACTTTCAAGATATTCCTGAAGCATAATGGTGGCGGCTATTTCATCTACAATCTTTTTATCCCGCCGGTCCTTTTTTTTCATTCCCATTTCTATCATGGCGCTTTTGGCCATGGCTGAGGTATAGCGTTCATCCACCGGCACTACCGGTATTTGGGGAAATTTTTTCTGCAGCAGCCGTATGGCAGATTTTGCAGGTGCGGTACCATGTGTATCGCTGCCATCCCAGTTTACGGGAAGTCCTATGATGAATTTTTCCACCACCTCCTCCCGAATATACTGTTCTATGAATGGTATCAGGTCTTTTGAATGAATGGTTGTTAAACCGGTTGCGATAATTTGCAGTGGATCGGTAACGGCAATGCCCGTGCGCTTTCCTCCATAATCAATTGCCATTATCCTTGCCATCCTACAATTTAAAATATAAATCGGTGATTACAAAAACGGCGAACACCACAGAGGCAATACCGTTTGCGGTCATGAATGCCAGATTCACTCTGCTGAGGTTGCGGGGTGAAACAATAGATTGCTGATAGATTAACATACCTGCAAAAACCATGAATCCTACCAGATACCATCCTCCAAAATGTCCGACCCAATAGGCTGCCAGGATACAAAGCGCTGAAAGCGCGTGCAGGCACCGCGAGAGCAGCAAAGCATTGGATGCTCCCAGCCATACCGGTATGGAATGCAACTGTTGGGTTCGGTCGAATGACTCATCCTGCAGTGCATAAATAATATCAAAGCCGCTAACCCAAAAAAGAACAGCCAATGAAAACAACACCGGTAATAGGTGAAAACTTCCGGTAACGGCCAGGTAAGCGCCAATGGGGGCCAAACTCAGGCCCAATCCTAATACCAGGTGACACAACGGAGTAAACCGCTTGGTATAGCTGTAAAACAAAATCACAAACAGGGCTATCGGAGAAAGGTAAAAACAAATGCGGTTGATGAACCATGTACAAACGATAAAAAGTACGGCACTCAGGATCGTAAACGCGAGAGCCTGTGACGGCCGGATTGCACCGGCCGGGATTTCACGAACGGCGGTACGCGGATTCAGTGCATCAATCTGCCGGTCGAGATACCGGTTAAAAGCCATTGCGGCACTCCGGGCAAAAACCATGCAGCCCAGCACCAGCAAAAATAATTTTAATAGTGTATGCGTATCCGTTATTACATCGGTTTGCATACCCAGAAAAAAGCCAATCAATGCAAAGGGTAATGCAAAAATGGTATGCGAGAATTTAATGAGCGACAGATATTTCTGAACAGGAATCATGTACGTACAAATTAAGGAGTAGCGGTAACCTGCATCCGGGTTCTGATGATCTCCCACAACACTACTCCGGCTGCTGTGGCCACGTTGAGGGAGTGCTTCATACCCAACTGAGGGATTTCAATGCACCCGTCGCACAATTCAATGGTAGATTGCTCCACACCTGTTACTTCATTACCAAAAATCACAGCAATTTTTTCATGTGTTACCGGATTCCATTTTTCCAGTGAGGTGCTGTTGGTTACCTGTTCAATGGCATAAATATGATATCCCAGTCTGCGCAAGTCTACAATGGCCAGTGCTGCATGACTAAAATGTTTCCAGCTCACGGTATCCTCTGCTCCCAGTGCTGTTTTCCTGATTTCCTTATGAGGGGGGAAGGCCGTGTAGCCTGTTAAATAAACCGCTTCCAGCAAAAATGCATCGGCAGTGCGAAACAAACTACCCACATTATAGGCGCTGCGCACATTTTCGAACACAGCAATCACGGGTGTTTTTTCCGAACGCCTGAATTCTTCAACCGTTTTACGGTTTAATTCGGCCATGGATAGTTTTTGCGTTTTCATCATCCCCTTAGGCAGTCTCTTTTTCTTTAGGTTGTGCGTTACCCGCCTTTTTATCTGCGTATTCCTTTGCCGCGGCAACCAGTTGAACAAATAATGGATGTGGATTCTCAACGGTACTCTTTAGTTCAGGGTGATACTGAACACCAATAAAAAACGGATGATCTTTTATTTCAACTATCTCTACCAGTGCGTTTGCCGGATTCTTTCCACTCGGAATCATACCGGCCTGTTCATACTGCTGGAGAAATTCGTTGTTAAACTCCCAGCGGTGGCGATGACGTTCGCTGATGGTAGTTACATTATAAATCCTGTGGGCCAGTGTTCCGGGCTGAACGTGGCAATCATAGGCACCGAGGCGCATCGTTCCGCCTTTCTTCTTCACTTTTTTCTGTTCTTCCATCAATGCAATTACCGGATAAGGTGTTTGGGGATCCATTTCAGTGGAGTGAGCATCCTTTAAACCCAACACATTTCTGGCATATTCAATCACTGCCATTTGCATGCCCAGGCAAATCCCGAAAAACGGCATATGATTTTCACGTGCATACTGAACAGCGCATATCTTACCTTCCACACCGCGGCTTCCAAAGCCAGGTGCTACCAACAACCCATCGAGGTTACTCAGTTTAGACGCTACATTTTCATTGGTAATAAATTCGCTATGCACATTCACGATTTGCACCTTGCATTGGTTCATGGCACCGGCATGTATGAAGGCCTCGAGGATTGATTTATAGGCATCCTGTAATTCAACATATTTGCCTATTAAGCCAATTTGAACTTTAGATTTTGGCTTATTCAATTTATCAAGGAAGGTATTCCACTTACTCAATTCAGGCGCAGCGTAGCCGTTGATCTGTAATTTTTTCAGTACAATTAAATCCAGTCCTTCCTGTAACATCTGAAGCGGCACTTCATATATGGTACCGGCATCAATGGCTTCAACCACTGCATTGGGTTTTACGTTACAGAACTGCGCTATCTTTCTTTTAATATCTTCAGTTAAAGGGTGTTCGGTGCGGCAAACAATAATATCGGGACTTACCCCTTCCTGACTGAGCATCCGTACACTGTGTTGTGTAGGCTTTGTTTTAAGTTCCTTGGCAGCTTTCAGATATGGTATCAGCGTCAGGTGTACTACCAAAAAATCCTCCTCATCCAATTCCCACTGTAATTGACGAACCGCTTCAATAAACGGAAGGCTTTCAATATCCCCAACTGTTCCTCCGATTTCGGTAATTACAATGTCATACTTATTCCCTTCACCCAATAATTTAATACGGCGTTTAATCTCATCCGTTATGTGGGGTACTACCTGAACGGTTTTTCCAAGGTAATCGCCCTCACGCTCTTTATTGATAACTGTTTGATAAATTCTTCCGGTAGTTACATTATTTGCCTGCGAGGTAGGCGTATTCAGGAAACGCTCGTAATGGCCCAGATCCAGATCGGTTTCAGCGCCATCATCGGTAACATAGCATTCACCGTGCTCATAAGGATTCAGGGTTCCCGGATCAACGTTAATATAAGGGTCAAATTTTTGAATGGTTACTTTTAAACCGCGGCTTTGGAGCAATTTTGCCAGTGAAGCAGCAATAATTCCTTTCCCTAATGATGATGTTACACCGCCGGTAACAAAAATATACTTGGCCATTATATTGAAGAGTTGGTTCCGTTTTATTTCAGGCAAAACAAAAAAGCAGCAACAGGAAATTCCCGGTCTGTTAATGAATAAACTTTTATGTAAAACCTGAGTTGATTTGACCGGCGGAAAGGGTTCAAAATATCCGTGAGGTCATGCAAAGATAGGGGGATTTTAGCTCCTCAAAAAACCAATTTTTTTCAACAGGGTTATAAACATAGCATACCGCGGCAGATGTAGGTACAAACCCTACATAATGAAACTCCTTAATCTGTTTACATTACTTCACGTCCAGCATGGCTTCACTGGCCCCTGCGCCGGTCAGTGTATTGGAAATGGACGTTTCATAGAGGTTTTTCCAGTATTGAATCCGGTTCCAGGTTTCACCGTCCACTTCAATATTTCCGTCGGTCACGGTTCCGATGGCCATGAAAGGAACACCCTGCTGATGTAGATAATCTTCCATAGCCCTTGCATCGCCGGAGGCTACACTCACCACAGCCCTGCCCTGCCCTTCACCAAACCAGAATGCATCTTTGCGCACATTACTACCGGTATCGCTTACACTAAAACCTTTGTTTCCCGGGAAGGCAGATTCCAAAAGAGTTACAATCAAACCACCTTCACTGATATCATGGGCGCTGCGGATCACTTTATTCCGAACCAGATGCAATAATGCACGCTGAAACAATACTTCTTCTTCAAGGTTGAAATAGGGGGCCGGACTCATATCCACACCAGCCACTTTATGCAGGTATTCTGAAGAACCCAATGAGTCGGTTACTTTACCGAGCAGGTAAATGATATCCCCCGATGATTTGAAATTCAGGGTCATGTGTTGTTGGGGATCATCGAGCACCCCCACCATACCAATGGTAGGCGTAGGATATACGGGGCCATCGGGCGACTGGTTGTAAAAACTCACATTACCACCTGTAACCGGCGTATTGAAAGCGCGGCAGGCATCTCCCATCCCCTGAATTGCCTGCACAAACTGATAATACACTTCGGGATCGTACGGATTTCCAAAATTGAGGCAGTTGGTAACACCCAAAGGTTCTCCTCCGCTGCAAACAATGTTTCTGGCAGCCTCTGCTACCGCAATCATCGCTCCCACATACGGATCGGAATGCACATACCGGCTGTTGCAATCCGTTGTTAACGCCAGGGCTTTTTGTGTGGGTTTTGCAAGTACCACAGCCGCATCACTGGGCGCGTTGGTACTCATATTACCGGTTCCCACCATACTGTCGTATTGCTGATACACCCAACGCTTGCCAGCTATATTGGGTAAGGCAATCAGTGAGGCAGCAACAGACTGTAAATCTTCAGGAGTATTTAGGGTATCAGGTGAAAAAGCGTTTATGCGTTCCAGATAGGCCGGTTTTTTATAAGCTCTTTCATACACAGGAGCTCCCCCACCCAGTACCAGCTCTACTGCTGGCAGTTCTGCTTCCAGTTTCCCGTGCATATAAAATTTAAGTAATCCATCGTTGGTTACTTCACCAATTTCGCTGCAAGGCAAATCCCATTTTTCAAACACATCTAATACCAGATGTTCTTTTCCTTTCTCCACTACCATCAGCATGCGTTCCTGACTTTCACTCAGCAGCAATTCCCAGGCCTGCATATTAGGCTGACGGGTAGGCACTTTGTCCAGATCAATCCGCATGCCCGATCCACCCTTGGCACTCATTTCAGCAGTTGAACAAATGATACCGGCGGCACCCATGTCCTGCATGCCTACCACGGCTCCGGTTTGAATCACTTCCAGACATGCTTCCAGTAATTTCTTCTCCTGAAACGGATCGCCCACCTGAACAGCAGGCAGTTCTTCCGCACTCTCAGCGGTAATTTCTGCACTGGCAAAGGATGCCCCACCTATGCCATCTTTACCGGTTGCGCTGCCCACAAAAAACACCGGATTCCCTACACCTTCACTGGTAGCGGATACGGTTTCGCCCTGTTTTACAATGCCCACGCTCATGGCATTCACCAGAGGATTGGTATGGTAACAACTTTCAAAATATACTTCACCTCCAACGGTTGGAACGCCGAAACAGTTTCCATAATGACCGATACCATGCACTACTCCTGCCAGCAGATGTTGCGTACGCGCATCCTCCAGCATCCCAAATCGCAATGAATTCAATGAGGCTATCGGGCGTGCACCCATGGTAAAAATATCTCTGTTGATACCGCCTACACCGGTAGCGGCTCCCTGAAATGGTTCCAGTGCCGACGGGTGATTGTGAGATTCAATTTTAAAAACCACACCATACCCTTCACCAATATCCATCAATCCTGCATTCTCTTCACCGGCTTTCACCAGCATCTTCCCGCCCTCCCGTGGTAATGTCTTGAGCCACTTGATGGAGTTTTTATAACTGCAATGTTCGCTCCACATGCCACTGAATGCACACAACTCGGTGAAATTGGGAGTACGACCTAATTTCTGCTGAATCATTTCAAATTCTTCAGCGGTAAGTCGTAATTTTTCGGCTGTTTTAACTGTGATTTCCATTAGGAGATGATGGTGGTTTTGAAAGTGCAAATGTATGAACTGTTGGTTACTAAGTTTTACTTACCTTCCACAAAAAGCTAACACTTGACTTACGTATTATTCATTTTGTATGCGCTCGCCGGCTGGTGGCTTTTGAGTAAATGCCGTTGGGTAACACAGTCGGGGTTGAATCGTAAGGAATGGTCCATCCTTTACCTGCTGAAAATAAGTGCGGGTGTTGCCATTGGCTGGTTATCGGCTTATTATTATCCACAAGGAAGTGATTACTGGATGATTCACCGGGAAAGCCTGATCAATTATGAAATGCTCAGGAATGAACCCGGTACTTTTTTTAAAGAGCTGTTCACCTCTCCATATGGGCATTTCGGAGGATATTTTGATTCAGTGGGTTCTTACTGGACTGACCTCAAAAATAATCTGGTCATCAAAACGGAAGCCATCATCAATATGTTCAGCGGAGGCAATTATTATGTAAACAGTA
>DPFD01000183.1:1605-4648 GCA_003534175.1 Chitinophagaceae bacterium | reverse complement strand
CAACCGGTGCAACGAAGCCTGTTTCCTGATTTAAGTGAAGATGAACAACGTGTGGCAAACCACATCCGGCCGTGTGAAGTGCACATTGATGAATTGAATAATACCGGATTTACACCGGGCATTTTATCCGCCCTACTTTTATCGCTTGAAATAAAAGGCTGGATTATATCGCTGCCCGGAAAACGGTACCGCTGGCTGGGGTAAAAGCTACAAGATTAACTGCTCACCACTATAGATAGCAGTGTAAAACACAAACCTTGGGATAGATGTTTCAATGGCTTATCTTTGCGCATGGCAACACAAAAAAAAGGGACACAACCTGCTGCGACCGAGGCCATGACCGAAGGCTTAACCTTCGATGATGTATTGCTGGTTCCGGCATACTCTCAGGTTCTACCCCGCGACGTAGACATCACTACCTTGCTCACCCCCCAAATCAGGCTGAACATTCCCATGCTGAGTGCGGCAATGGACACCGTTACGGAAGCCGACCTCGCCATTGCCCTGGCACGTCAGGGAGGCCTGGGCATCCTGCATAAAAACATGAGTATTGAACAGCAGGCCGATCACGTAAAAAAAGTGAAGCGTAGCGAAAACGGACTCATACTGGATCCCATTACCCTGCACCCCAACGACACCATTGGAGTTGCCATGAAACTCATGCGTGAAAATAAAATCGGCGGCATCCCTATTGTAGATGAAAATCAAATCCTCGTCGGTATCCTCACNNGAAACCAATATGAAAATGCCGGTGCATAAAGCCATGACCTCCGAAAACCTGGTAACGGCACCAGAGGGCACCGATCTAAAAAAGGCAGAACTGATATTTAAAAAACATAAAATAGAAAAACTTCCGGTGGTGGATAAGAAAGGTAAACTTGCCGGACTGATCACCTTTGGAGATATTTTAAAACTGAAAAGCCATCCGCTGGCGGTGAAAGACAGCTTTGGAAGATTGCTGGTAGGTGCCGGACTTGGGATTACCTCCGACATCATGAACCGCGTGGAAGCATTACAAAAGGCTGGCGTAGATGTGGTTTGTTTAGACAGTGCACACGGACATACCCGTGGGGTAATCGATGCCCTGAAGCATATTAAAAAAACATTCAAACATTTGCCGGTGATTGCCGGGAATGTAGGAACGGGTGCGGGTGCCAAAGCTCTCGCAGATGCCGGAGCCGATGCGGTGAAAGTTGGTATTGGGCCGGGTTCCATTTGTACCACCCGTATTGTGGCGGGNNTACGGGTGTGCCACAGATTACAGCCGTGATGGATGTAGCCCAGGCACTGAAAGGAAAGAAAATCGGCATCATCAGCGATGGCGGAATCCGCTACACCGGAGATATGGTGAAAGCACTGGCCGCCGGAGCAACCTGTGTAATGATGGGCAATGTGTTTGCGGGTACGGAAGAAAGTCCGGGCGAAACCATCATCTATGAAGGAAGAAAATTCAAACAATACCGCGGCATGGGCTCTCTGGGGGCTATGGCCCAGGGCAGCAGCGACCGATACTTCCAGGATGTGGAAGATGATATCAAAAAATTTGTACCGGAAGGTATTGAAGGACGTGTACCCTTTAAAGGAAAACTGAGCGAAGTAACCCACCAGTTCACCGGAGGCCTCAAAGCCGGTATGGGATATTGCGGGGCCGCCAACCTGGAAGCACTCCGTAAAGCCCGCTTCATCCGCATCAGCAACGCCGGTATGCGCGAAAGCCATGCACACGATATTGCCATCACCAAGGAAGCGCCTAATTACAGCAGATAGTGCAGGGTAGATTTACCAGATGGATCCTGAATGCATGCCTTACCACTGTACTGCTATTAGGTAACGTTAATGCATACACGCAAGACAAATCCGGATTGCGCATCTCCCTGCTTACCTGTTCACCGGGTGAAGACTTATACGCGTTGTTCGGACATACAGCAATTCGTGTAACCGATAGCGTTAGTTTAACAGATATCGTTTACAATTACGGCACATTCAATTTCAGCGACCCGAATTTTTACATCAAATTTGCTCGTGGCAAATTGCTCTATTACCTCAGCACCGAACATTTTAATGATTTTGCCGCCGGTTATTATTACGAAGGCCGCAATATCCGTGAACAGGTAATTGATGCTACCGAATCAGAAAAACTGGAAATTTACCAGGCCCTCCGCGATAACCTGCTCGAAGAAAACCGGTATTATCATTACGATTTTTTTCTGGACAACTGCACCACCCGCCCCAGAGATCTGCTCCTGAAACACCTGCACCCCGCACCCGTTCTGCCCGCTGTAATGGATACGCTCACTACCTTCCGGGAGGCTATTCACCTGTACCTCAACCGTGGTAAACAATACTGGAGCAAACTGGGGATCGACATATTGCTTGGAGCCCGTACCGATGCAGTGATGCAACCCATGCAACAACTTTTCCTGCCCGACAACCTGATGACGGCCATGGATAAAAGCACTGCAAACAACCGGGTACTCCTCACCTCATCCCCCTATGTGCTTCAGGAAAAAAAAAACCGCGCTCCCATGATATCACCCCTGGTGGCTATCGGATTCGTTTCATTGTTGTTCGCATTCATCACTTCACGAAAAATAAAAGGACTTGCGTCCTGGACAGACCGACTGATTTTTTTTATAACCGGACTTCTTGGCGTGATACTTGTATTGATGTGGGTGGCCACAGACCATACCATGACGAAAAACAATTACAATCTGGTGTGGGCTCTTCCAACACATCTGTTTATTTCCTTATGGGTGAATTCGGATGCACGTTGGGTCAGACGCTACTTTTTAATCACTGCCATCGTCACCGGTTTATTGGCTCTCGTTTGGTTTATCTTACCACAACAAATGAACCCTGCTTTATTGCCCTGGGTTTTGTTGCTGGTGTATCGTTCATCCGCAAAAAGTATTTCACATGCAGGCTAAACATTTTATGTTCGGAGAAACTAAAATTTTGTACACCTTGCGTGGTACAGGGAAACCGGTGATTTTGTTACATGGCTTCGGTGAAGATGATACCATTTGGGAAAGTACCGCAGAGG
>DPFD01000183.1:0-1593 GCA_003534175.1 Chitinophagaceae bacterium | reverse complement strand
AATCCCCGGTAGTGGCGGAAGCGATTGTTTACCGGGCAGCCCCTCTATCATCGATTTTGCCGAGGTAATGCATCAGTTATTGCTGCACGAAAAATTTCAGCAGTGTACTTTTATCGGACACAGTATGGGCGGATACATTGCACTGGCCTTTGCACAACAATATCCTGATATGCTGCGGGCTTTATGCCTGTTCCACTCCAGCTCCTATGCCGATGATGCGATGAAAGTGGAAACCCGGCAAAAAGCCATCCACCTCATTCGCGAAAAGGGCGGAATGACCTTTCTGAAAACGGCTATCCCCGGACTTTTTTATGACACGGAAAAACATCGCACCGCGATTGAATTGCTGTTGGAAAAAGCCACCCAATTTACTCCCGAAGCACTGATCCAATATTACGAGGCCATGATTCACCGGCCGGATACTACAGCCGTGCTCGAAAAAATCTTGGTACCGGTATATTTTATCCTGGGTGAACACGATAAGGCCGTACCATTTAAGCATGGTCTGCAACAAAGCCACCTGCCCAAACATGCACACCTCACCATTCTGCGGGAATCTGGTCACATGGGCATGATAGAAGAACCCGAAAAAGCCATCCGTACTTTGTTGGAATGTATTGGTGAATGATGTGTTAAATGCATCACTTTGTAAAGATTTTTTAGGTAATTTGTGGGTTCGTAAAACCGTACATGAGAAAAATATTTTTTACGTTCATTCTCTTATTGTCTCTCTCAACCAGCGCTTCCGCATCCCATATCACCGGAGGTGAAATGTACTATGAAACTTTGGGTAATGCCGGACCACTGACTACGCGTTATCGGATCACCCTTATTCTTTTCAGAGACGAAAACTGTTTCAATTGTGCCGATATGCCCGGCATAGTATCCATCGGCATTTTTAACCTGGATGACAACTCTCAAATTGGTGGCTATCAGCAAATCTCTGTGAACCGCATTGAAATGATGGAAGCAGTGAATATTTCTCACTGCATTACCAACCCGCCTAACTTACGGTATGGCGTAGGATTTTATGTTTTTGAAATCAACCTGGCCAATAACGCTCGCGGTTATACCGCGGTTTATCAAACTTGTTGCCGTATTTCCGGCATTCAGAATGTAGCTGATATGGAAGGTGCAACCTATAGTACAACCATCCCCGGTAGTAATACCCTTCCGCTAAACGGACTCGACAATAGTCCACGATTTGCCAGGAGTATTTCTGTAGTTTGTTTTGAAAAATATTTTGAACTGGATTTCAGTGCCTTTGATCCCGACGGAGACTCACTCGTTTACTCGATGTGCTCGGCGTTGGATGGTGGGGCCGCATCAGATGCCAGCTTTGCTACACCCGCTCCTCCACCCTATCCCCGGGTAACTTATATCGGTGGATTTACCGGCACTACTCCACTCGGTCCACAGGTGAATATCAACTCCAGAACCGGTATCATTTCCGGAGTAGCACCCAATGCCGGCAGATATGTAATTTCTGTTTGTGTAGACAGCTACCGCAACGGAAGATATATCGGAACCCATTACAAAGATTTTATCCTAACGATTGCACCCTGTGATCTGGCAGATGCACAGCTTGACCCC
>DPFD01000223.1 GCA_003534175.1 Chitinophagaceae bacterium | reverse complement strand
AGTGGAAAACCCAAACGGGCCGACATTTACTGGTTCATTCATGTGGAAACTACCGATGACCCGTACACGATGGAGTATGCCGTGGATCACATTATACCCAATGATATCATCCGTGTGGAATTCCGGCTTGGTTTCCGCGTACCGCCCCGCATCAACCTGATGTTTAAAAAGGTGGTGGAAGATCTGGTGGCAAACCGTGAAGTGAATATCACCAGCCGCTATGAAAGCCAGCAGAAGAATAATGTGGTGGGCGATTTTCAGTTTATTGTGATGGAAAAATTCCTCAGTCAGGATAATGAACTGCCGCTCGCTGAATCTGTTATCATGAAATTGTATTTCACCATCAAGGAACTCAGTGCCACGGAAGAGAAGAGCTTCGGTTTGGAGCAAAGCAATGTGCTGATCGAAAAATTCCCGCTCGTGGTAGCACCAGTAAGCAATTTGAAACTGAAACGTAAGTATTACAACGAAGCGGAAGGCTATTAAAATTTGCTTATCTTAAATCCGGTAAATTACAAACCGGTGAACTCAACCTTATTATATATAATTGGCGGATACCTGCTTTTGCTGGCATTGGTGTACCTGCTGCAGGAACGGTTCATATTTAAACCCGAGAAATTGCATCAGGGTTTTCAATATAAGTTTGATGTGCCCTTTAGAGAATTGTTTTTTGATGTGGAACCGAACGTGCGGATTAATGGCTTACATTTTACTGTGAAAAACCCTCTGGGGCTTGTATTGTATTTTCATGGCAATTCCAGGAGCATTAAAGGATGGTCGCGCTATGCGAAAGATTTTTACCGCTACAATTATGATGTGGTTTTGGTGGATTACCGGGGTTTTGGAAAAAGTACCGGAAAGCGTTCAGAGAAAATGATGCTGAAGGATATGCAGTTTGTGTATGATACACTGGCAGTTCAATACCACGAGCACCATATCATTGTTTACGGAAGAAGCCTGGGCAGCGGGTTCGCCGCCAAAATTGCCAGCGACAACAAACCCCGGTATCTGATACTGGATTCTCCCTACTACAATTTTAAAAAAGTGGTGGAACGTTTTTTGCCCTTTCTGCCCTTACGCATCCTGTTGCGGTTTCATCTCAGAACCGATAAATGGATTAAACATGTAAACTGCCATACCTATATCATTCACGGTACAAAGGATTGGCTGATCCCAATTTCAAACAGTGAAAACCTTCAGGCCCTGAACCCTAAGAAAATTACTTTGGTACGCATTGAAGGTGGCGGACACAATAACCTGCCTTCGTTTCCGGCGTATCACAACATTATTCGGGATATATTGCAGTACTGATGAAAACCGGAAAAATTTGGCGGATAGTAAAAGTGGTGGTATTGCTCTATGCCATCATTGGCATCCTGTTGCATGCATTGCAGGAGAAGATGCTGTTTCATCCGAAAGAATTACCCACTGATTATGTATTCCCATTCAGTAAGCCTTTCAATGAAATTTACATTCCGCTCAATGAAACCGACACCATCCACATGGTGCATTTTCCATCGAAGGCCACCGTTCGGAAAGGGGATGTGCTCTATTTTCACGGCAACCGAAAGAATATTGAGTATTACTACAGCCGGGTGCCAGTTTTTCTGCAGGCAGGATATGATGTGTGGATGCCCGATTATCCGACATTTGGAAAATCTCGCGGAAAACTAACGGAAGAATCATTGATGCGTATGGCGCTCACAGTGCATCAGTATGTAACCCGCGTGAGCGGAAATTCACAGATTGTCGTCTACGGCAGATCGTTAGGTACCGCTCCTGCATCTTATGTGGCCGCTGAAGTGCCCGTGAAACAATTGATTCTGGAAACACCTTACTCGTCTATACCTTCCCTGTTTTCAACCTATGCCTTTATGTATCCGGTAAAGGCTATGTCGAAGTATCAATTATCGAATTGTAAAAACCTGGAGCGTGTACAGGAACCTGTTTGTATATTTCATGGTACAAACGACGGCGTTATCCCTTACCGGGAAGCAGCCAGATTGAAAAAAGTTTTAAAACCCGGGGATGAATTTGTAGATATTGAAGAAGGATCTCATAACAACATAGACCGCTTCCCGCTTTATGCAGAAACCCTGAACCGTTTACTGCAGTGAGTTATTTTTCCCTGAGGGTAACCTCTTTTCCGGTAACGTGTAGCTGATAGGTGCCGCCAATTTTCAACGGCATATTTTCGGTACCATGGCTCACCGGAAAATGAAAACATACGGGAACGTTCATATTCCGGGTGAAATGATGTAAAATATCATCTATCTGCTGACCAAAAGCACGCTCCGTATCTTTCAGGTCTGTAAACCCACCCAATATAAGCCCTTTGATTCCGGAAAGTTTTCCGCTCCTTTTCAGGTGATACATCATGCGGTCGATGTTGTACAAGTATTCACCCACATCTTCCAGAAACAAAATGCGGTCGCGGGTTTTTATTTCAGATGCTGAACCGGTGGCATGGCAGATCATACTCAGGTTACCACCGGTTAAAATGCCGGTAGCCTTTCCCGTTAGGTTGTAAGCGTGTGGTTGGGTGGTGCAGCTGATTTTTTTTCCGTTCAGCACCTGTTTCAGCATTTGAAGATAGGGTGCGCCCTCCGCGGAATTGAAAGCTGCTGCCATGGGCGCGTGTAATCCTGCTATTTTATACTTGTTGATCAGGTGATGATGCAGCAAGGTGATATCACTGAATCCGATCAGCCACTTGGGATGCTTGCGGAATTTTTTAAAGCTGAGTTGATCTATGATGCGCCCGGTGCCATATCCACCCCGGCCAAATAAAATAGCATCTATAGCAGCATCATCCAGCATCTGTTGTAATTCTTTCAATCTTACCTCATCGGGTGCGCTGAAATAATTGTTGGAATCTCCTCCCAGCGTTTTGCCGGTAACCACATGGTAGCCCCAGTTATGCAGGGTGTCTATACAGGTTTGTGCTTTTTCAAGGGGCATATAACCTGCCGGGCACATCATGCCGATGGTACTGCCTTTTTTCAGGTAAGAAGGAAAATGTATCATCAGTTGCGAACGGGTTTACCGGTTTTCAGTACACTCTGAATGCGTTCCAGGGTTTTCTTTTCACCGGTCAGGCTGAGGAAGGCTTCCCGCTCCAGATCGAGCAGGTATTGTTCCGTTACCAGTGCAGGTTCACTTAAATCGCCACCGCACATTACCCAGGCGAGTTTTTTGGCTACCGTTACATCATGATCGGTAGCGTATTTCCCGCGCCACATCGCGTTGATTCCTGAAAGGAAAGCCCCCAGTCCGGCACGGCCGGGCACTTTAATATCGGTACGCTGTACCGGAGTAACATATCCGTTGTTGTATAAACGTATTACCTGGTCTTTTGCCATGGAAATACGACGGTTTTGATTGATACTTATTTCGTCTATGCCTTTCCGATAGATGCCCAGTTCATATGCTTCATGTGCTGAAGTGGCAACCTTAGCGGTAGCAATGTTCAGGAACCTGTTCTGAAGGGTTAACGTATCCGGCTCTCCGGTATGCAATTCATCGGAGGCGCGAAGTACAAATTCTTTCGTTCCGCCACCGCCCGGAATCACTCCAATGCCAACTTCTACCAATCCGGTATAGGTTTCAGCCGCAGGCACTACCATATCTGCATGCAAGCAAATTTCGCATCCACCTCCCAGAGCCAGTCCGTGCGGAGCCACCACTACCGGTATGGAGGAATAGCGTACACGCATCATCGCCTGCTGGAACATGCGGATGGCCATATCAATTTCATCATAATCCTGCTCAATCGCCAGCATAAAAATCATGCCCACATTAGCGCCGGCACTGAAGTTAGCACCTTCATTCGCAATCACCAGTCCTTTGTATTTTTCTTCTGCCAGGCTGATGGATTTTAAAATACCTTCCAGTACTTCTCCTCCCATGCTGCCCATTTTCGTGTACCATTCCAGTCCGAGCACATCGTCGCCCAGATGGTATGTACGGCATGCACTGTTTTTCCAGATAGTCTGGTCTTTGAAATTCCGCATCACGATGTAGGCATCGCCACCCGGTATGGGTTGGTAGGCCTGAGAAGAAACATCATAATACAGTGGCCTGCCATTTTCAACTTTGTAAAAAGTACTGTTCCCTTTTTCGAGCATGGTGTGTATCCATTGGGGCAGGGCATAACCATCTGCCTGCATCGCTTTCACAGTGGCGGCTACACCCAGTGCATCCCAGCTTTCAAAGGCTCCAATCTCCCAACCGAAACCGGCTTTCATCGCATCATCTACACGATACACCTCATCGCTGATTTCAGGTATACGGTGAGCGATATACGAAAACAATCCGTAGTGGAATTTTTTGTAAAAGGTTGCCGCCTTATCCTGTCCGCCCACGAGCGCTTTCAGTCGGTGTGAAAGGTTTTCAATCGGTTTGGCAGCTTCTACTGTGGCAAATTTCGGTTTGCTTCTGGGCCCGTATGTTAAGGTGGACGTGTTTAAAACCTGTATGTCTGATTTGCCTTCTGCATTTTTGGTTTTTTTGAAAAAACCCTGTCCGGTTTTATCTCCCAGCCATTTATTTTCAATCATGGTATGAAGCCATGCAGGAATGCGGAAGATTTCTTTGGCTTCGTCTTGCGGACAATTCGCGGCAACACCATCGGCTACTTTAACCAGGGTGTCGAGCCCAACCACGTCA
>DPFD01000069.1:4476-7104 GCA_003534175.1 Chitinophagaceae bacterium | reverse complement strand
TTGCATCCCGAACGGATAGTAATACAATTCCCCTAAACCAGCATCCTAAGTGATTTTCAAAGAACAAATACTTGACACAATATAGCAATATATTGCAAAATTTGGTTCATTTTACCTGAAAAAATACCATGAAAAAGGACTACCTAATGACCGATTTATTTGCACAATTTATCAAAGCATCAAAATTGGGCTATAGAAGAAAACAAGACGGCAATAAAATTAAACCCCAGACAATTGAAAATTACACCTATGTGCTAAAACTAATACAAGATTTTGAAAACGACTGTAACAAATCAATTAGAATAAGGAGTGTTAGTGGTTTACAAGCAAGACAGCTAAAAGTAGAAATGAACTATTGGAAAAGGTTTTATACCCAATTCAGTGATTATCTATTTAAAGTGAAAGGTTGCTATGATAATTATGTAGGCCATGTCTTTAAAATTCTACGGGTATTCTTCAATTTCCTCGAAAAAGAAAAGATGATTCAAGTCAACTTGTTTAAAACCCATTTCTATGTACGTAAAGAAGAAGTGGGTATTGTAACCCTGATGCCCGAACAATTACGCTTTTTAATTTTTGATAAAACCTTCGAAGAAACTTTATTGAAATCGCTGAGAACTACTAAAGATGTTTTTGTGTTCGGTTGCACAACCGGCTTACGATGTTCAGATATTTTCAATCTTCGTTTTCGTGATATTGTACAGCAGGAGAGTCACTATTATTTAGCCATGCGAGCAGTAAAAACCGGAGTCATTACTCGTGTTAAATTACCACCCTACATTATTGATATTGTTTCTAAACGAAGAAGAAACAAATCAGACAGCAGTAAAATATTCACACCTATTTCAAATGTGCAGTTTAACAAGAATATTCGAAAATTAGCTGAATGTGCCGGGTGGACACACATAGTAGGTAAACAACGTTCTAGAAATGGTGTTCAAGTTGAACAAATTAATTGTACCATTAAAAAAACATATCGATTCTGTGATTTATTGAGTTCGCACACTATGAGGCGAACGGCTATTACCAACATGCTAATGCTGGGTATGTCGGAACAAGTGGTTCGTAACATATCAGGCCATTCACCAAAAAGTACATCATTCTATCGCTATGTTAACTTTGCTCAAACATATATAGATAGTGAAATTAATAAAATGCATGAACGAATGCAGCCGGTAGGGTAGGAATGAAATTCAAAACCATTGCATTATTTCTAAAGACCATTTGCAATGAAAGCAAAACTGACCGTTTCATTGTCACTTTATTTTTAACAGGGACATTCAATTGGATGATATCTAAAGATGAGTTGGGAGGGGATAGGTACACCCAGAGAAATAAAAATTAACATATCTTAGCTATACTTCCCTGAGCCACACTATTGTTCAGTCATAAAATATGGAACTATGAAATCAATGATGGTATGGGCCTTTAGTGTTACCCTTTTTTTTGCATGGGGTTGTTCTAAAAACAATAATCCATCCGTAACTATCAGCCAGGATGAACAGAAACTGCTGGGCAAATGGGATGTTCATTTCAGGATAACTCAAAGTCCCGGTTTGCCCCCGGATACATTGATAGTGAACGATCCGCTGAGGTGCTTTATGGAGTTTATCGAAGGCCCTTCTGCTATAATTGCTGCATCACCCTCAGTGCCGGTTTCAAGCCTGTACCACAATACCAAACGGGTGCAGGATAATAAACAATGCACCTGGTTGATGAATGCATGGAAAATAATGGACAATGGGCAACTGCTGCTGATGTCATTGGATACTTCTTTTGCAGATATCCTTTACCTCACACCCGACTCACTGATTTTTAGAACCGAAAGTAGAGTTCAACCCGGAACACATATCGTGTACGGATTGAAGAAGTAATATGCGAATCAGCGGGGCAGTTCTACTTCGTACAACCCGTTAAACAGAAACCATTTCCCATTCGATACTTCCTGGCACTTGTAGCGGGTACGCACTTTTTCTCCTTTTTTAAATACCCGGTTCCCGGAGATGGTAAACAATGCACCCGGAGGAACATCCTCCACATGTACCAGTTGATGGGCATTGTCATCGTATTGTTTCAACACCCGCAGCAAGGCAGTGTCTCCGCAGGTAGTGGCTCCCGGATTTCGAATGGATTGTTTCAGGGCTTCCACAATAGGGGCGGGAAAAAGGTGCCGGTCAATGGCTTTCTGCAACAGGGCCGAGTATTGTGCTTTCCATTCCTTACCGTGCGGTTGTATGCGGTGTCCGTATTGTTCAAAAGTGAGCAGGTGCGCCAGTTCATGCAGAAAGGTAACCAGGAAGTTATAAGGATTCAGGTTGCCGTTTACAGAGATGCGGTGGTTCTTATCACCGGTTTTACTGCGGTAATCTCCCAACAACGTATTACGTTTACGTGTAACCGTAAGTTCAATTTTGTATTGAAAGATGTAATCAATTACCAGGTCGTAACTTCCTTCTGGCAGGTAACGGGTTAACCCGGTGAGCGGTACTTCCTGCTTAGGCATTTTTCTTCCGGTTCAGTTTCATCACTACATATACCTCTACCGACAAATACACGAGGTAAAATATCATCGCGCCGAATATTCCATAACGGCTGTAGGTGTCGGGATTCATTTGTACGTATATCAGC
>DPFD01000069.1:804-4467 GCA_003534175.1 Chitinophagaceae bacterium | reverse complement strand
ATAAATACATTGGGATTGGCATTGCTCAGGGCCTTCTTCTGAAAGGCAATGGTGACCATGGTTACCACGAACAGCAACAGGTTTCCGCCCATCAGCACGTTGGGTGCTACCGATGCTTTTTCAAATTGAGGAGTGAATGTGAAAATGATGGCCACTAACATAATGAAAGTGAAAATCACAGGCATGTATAAACGCAAATCCTTCATTCAGTTATTTTGAAGATGTTTCTCTAATAATCCGGTACAGCATACCGGAAATGAGGAGCAAAGGTAACAACCAAACCCATAACGGGAACGAAGGTCCAAATTGTTTATCGGCTAACTGTCCGAGCCACAGGGTGATGCCTATGCCCGCAAAAAATTGCGTGGCCAGTCCTGCATATTTCCAAAAGGAAGTTTTTCGGGGTGATTTATCCATTGAGCGCCAGCGAGAGGTTGCCGGTGTTCAAATCTACAATATTTGCCCCCATTTTACATTGACCGTTGAAGGATGCCGTAGGGTCAATCATTAATTTGGATGCCAGGATATCCCCGTTCACGGTGGCGTTGTTGCGCATGTACAGCAGTTCGTTGGTCCAAACCCTGCCATCTACACGCCCCATAATATCGGCTTCACGGGTGAATACATCTCCTTCTATTACGCCCTCGGGGCCCAGTACAATTTTCGACATGCATCGTACATTGCCTTTAATGGTGCCATCGATACGGATATCGCCCTGGCATTCAAGGTTTCCGGTGAAAACGGCCCCGGCACCTATAAAACTGGTGGAAATTGCAGGTGATTGATTTTCAGAGCCTTTGAGCTTAAATTTGAACATAACAGCGGTTTTTCAGGGTGAAAGAAAGGCCATGACACACTCTGAAACGTAAAACCGGCTGATTTAGTGTTAAAACTTGTTCTTTTTATTCTTTTTTACCTTGAGTACCGTGGTGTCTTTGGGTACCATTTTGCCCTGAAGGATTTGCTGAATGTTGTTCATGTACTGCTGATTCTGGTGCAATGCCTTTTCAATAGAATCGGCCCTGATTTTCAATTGCTTCAGTTCATTCACCTGTTTGGCATCCCCATAGCCTGCCCCGGGGAGATAGTATTTTAAGGGCGAGAAAGTAATCAGCGCAGCTGTAATGCCCACCATAATCAGGAATACAGCCGACAACAGCGCATATACACTCCAGCGGCTGAGTTTGAACTTTACAACCTCCTCATAGGTGTCTTCATTCATCACCACCATCCGGTACCGGTTGCGCAGTCTTTTCAGTCCAGTATTGGGTGCAGGTTTTGCCATGGGTTTCTTTCAGCGGGTTAAAAATAAGAAAGTGACCCCACTTTTAAGCCTGCATCCTCCTTTTAACAATAAATAGCCCCCTTTTCAGTTTGATATCTTATAATTTTGAAAGGCAGATGGTGAAAAAAAGCGATATTTACCCCTGTTATTACTTACCCATGCACAACCGAAAACAAGTAGTTTTTCTGATTCCCACGCTGTTGTTGATTGCAAGCACTCCACTTACGGCTCAACCCTCCTGGACGCTCGATCCGTTCGGTAAGGAGAAAAAACCGGAAGTGTATGAGGAAAAAGTATTGGCATCCGAAAAAACAGCTACCAAGAAGTTTACGCCCATGCGGCGGTTTCTCCACAATACCACAACGCATTACAATTACTTTTTCAACGCCAACAATAAACTGAATGCAGTCATTGAACGCGCCACCTTATCCAATCAGGATGATTTCACCAAACTACTGACCTATTATCCCTATTCTCTGGAAAACACAGCCTCACAGCAAGTAGAACTGGATTCCGTGATTTATAAATCAGGTGCCGGCATTTTGTTGCACGATCTGCGCAGCGATTGGGTGGATAATATGTACCTGCTCATCGGTAAGGCTTACCTGCTGAGAAAAGAACTCGACAGTGCAGCGCTTACTTTTCAGTTTATCAATTATAACCTGTTCCCGAGGAAAAAGAATAACGACGATGACAGGGTGGTGGGCAGTAATCTGAATGTAGATGAGAAAAATCGTGCCTTTTCCATAGCCGATAAAGAAAACCGCAATGTGCTTAAAAAGGCCTTTACCCGTGCACCCAGCCGTAATGAATCTTTGCTTTGGCTGATTCGTACGTTTATTGAACAGAAAAATTTAGGGGAAGCCGCCGGTTTAATCAACATCCTTCAAAACGATCCCAACTTCCCGAAACGATTACACAATGATTTGTCGGTGCTGGCCGGATATTGGTTCTTCCAACAAAATGTGTATGATAGCGCCGCCGTGTATCTTGAAAATGGCCTAAGTCACGCTGCGAATAAACAAAACCGCGCCCGCTGGGAGTTTTTGTTGGGGCAGATGTATGAAATGACCGGCCATTTCGATAAGGCTTCTCACTTCTATGCCAAATCAGCCAGGCACACCGTTAGTCCGGTGATGGATATTTATGCGAATCTGAACAACGCTAAAATGATGCGGGTACAGGGTGATGAAAAGGAGTTGAAAAACCGCATTGCCCGTTTGGTGAAGATGTCGAAAAAAGATAAGTACGAATCTTACCGAGATATTATTTTCTATGCGGCAGCACAACTTACCATGGATGTTCCGGATACAACGGCCGCCATGGATTTGTATGCAAAGTCTATTTTTAGGCACAACGAAGCCAATGCAGGATATAAAAGCAAGGCCTATCTCGAAATGGCCAACATCAGTTATCATAAACGCGATTATAAAAATGCAGCGTCGTATTATGATAGTATCAAAATAGAAGACACGGCATTCTTAACGAAGCAGGCATTTGATATTGAAGAACGAAAAGTGACGTTGAAAAAACTGGTGGGTCATTTACTGAACATTGAAGCGCAGGATAGTTTGCAAATGGTTGCTGCAATGCCTGAACCTCAGCGTGAAGAATACATCCGCAAACTGGTAAAACAACTCAGGAAAGAAAAAGGCCAGAAAGAAGAGGAATCTGCCGATCCCGGAGGTGCAGGTGCTCTCATATCTTTCGGAAAAGATAAAGACAAACCCCGTGATTTGTTTGAGTCGAACAACACCAAGGGTGAGTGGTATTTTTACAATAACAGCCTTCGAACCAAAGGTGCGGCAGAGTTTGCAACCAAATGGGGCAAACGTACCAATATTGATAACTGGCGCCGGGTGGCAGGCGTAGCCCGTAACGACAACAATGGTATGATGCCCAGCGGTACGCTCGATTCATTACGTAAAGCGGAAGAGGATGCGCGTCAGCTGATTTCGTATGAAAGCTTGCTGAAAGGATTGCCCCTAACACCGGAAGCACTCGATAGCAGCAACAACATCATCGCTGAGAACCTGATTGCACTGGCCCTGTTGTTTCAGTTTGAACTGGATGATACCGAACAGGCCATCAATATGTACGAATTGTATCTGGAGCGTTTCCCGGATAAGTTCGCGGATGGTGAAGTGTACTTGGGGCTGTATTATGCGTATAATAAACTCGGTAATTTCCAGAAAGCCAATTACTATAAGGATTTACTGAACAGCCGTTTCCCCAACAGTGTAGCCAATAAAAAAATTACCGATCCGGAATCACTTGATCCTAATCGTGTAGACCCCGCCGTTACCCGGGAGTATGAAAATATTTACAACCTGTTTATTGAAGGGAATTTTGATGAGGCTTTGTCGCTGAAAAATACC
>DPFD01000069.1:0-772 GCA_003534175.1 Chitinophagaceae bacterium | reverse complement strand
TTACTGTACATAGAAGCGGTGTATCATATCAAGCAGCGCGACGACAGCACAGCCATCAAAGTGCTCAACCGTTTGTCGGTACTGTATCCCAATACGCCCATGCAGCAAAAAGCGATTTCACTGATTGATGTGTTGGGTAGGAGAGCGGAGATTGAAGGATACCTGAGCGCCCTGCAGGTAGAACGCGCCGAAGAGCCGTTGGTAGTGGTGCCGGATGATAGTACCGATGTGCCCGCTCCGCGTGTGGTGCAGGAAGAGAAAAAGATTGAGCCTGTGGCGGTGCAACCAAAAGAAAAACCGGTAGAGCCTGTAATAAAAGAAGCACCGGTGAAGCAGTTCACCGATGGGGAGTTCACCCTGGAACCCAATGCACCACACCACGTGATTATGGTGTTGAATAAGGTGGATGGTGTTTTCCAGAACGAAGCCCGCAACGCCTTCAGCCGGTATAACCGGGAACTTTTCAACCGGATGAACCTGAAGGTAGAACGGGAAGGCATAGACGCAGACAGAGCCCTGCTGGTAACATCTACATTTGAAAATGCCGATCAGTNNGCGGCTCCCCGCGAAGTGTCGTGGCTGCCAGCATCAAAATATTATTTCCTGATTATAGATGAAAACAGTTTACAATTGCTGAGAAGCAATAAAAAACTGGATGCATACAGGGCATTGCTGAACAGTGCCCACAACAATAAGTTTTAATTTATTTCCTGATGAAACGTGCGGTTAAACTGGTATGGATTGCATTCTTTGGCGCCTTTGGCCTGCTGGT
>DPFD01000176.1:2513-3078 GCA_003534175.1 Chitinophagaceae bacterium | reverse complement strand
CGCACGACTGGAACGAAACAGCCAATGCAGCCGGTGGCATCATGAGCAACATCACCGATTTAAGTAAATGGGTAATCACCCAACTGAACGAAGGTGTGATGAGCAATGGCAATCGCCTCGTTTCTGCAAGGCAACACCGCGAGATGTGGACGATACAAACCATGAATCCGGTTGCACCTAACGGTCCATATCAAACGCAGTTTAACGGGTATGGTTTGGGATGGGTAATTTCTGATGTGAAAGGAAAGAAACAGGTAGGACATACCGGCGGATTGATTGGCACAGTTACCCAGGTTACCCTGATACCGGAACTTAAACTGGGCATCATTGTACTCACCAACCAGCAATCAGGTGCAGCTTTTTTATCGGTAACCAACAGCATCAAAGACAGTTATCTCGGATATGAAAAACGCGACTGGGTAGGACAGTACCACAAACGCATGGAGCAATTGTTTGCAGATGCCAGGCGCATTACCGACAGCGTGTATCAGCTTTCTGCGAAGCAAATAAAACTCAGGCAATCTCATCCTCAGGCAGTAGTAGCCGACTCTATGATTACCGGAGT
>DPFD01000176.1:0-2492 GCA_003534175.1 Chitinophagaceae bacterium | reverse complement strand
GCAATCAGCTGAACATTTCCTTTGTGCGTTCTCCACGTTTGGCAGGCACCCTGCTTCCCTTAAATGCCACCACATGGATTGCGCGTTGGAACGACCGCAGTTATGATGCAGATGCCTATACGGAATTTGTTTTTGATCACACGGGGAAAGCGAAGGAAATCAGGATGAAGGCCATCTCACCCATGACTGATTTCAGTTTTGATTTTCACAACCTGGAACTGATGCGAAAGGAATAAACTATCCGGATACCAATTGTCTTTTATACAACTGTACGGTATTTTCCAATCCGTAATACAATGCATCGCAGATGAGTGCATGCCCGATAGACACTTCGAGCAACTGCGGAATATGTTGTGCGAAATATTTCAGGTTCAGCAAATCCAGGTCATGCCCCGCATTGATTCCCAACCCTGAGGCTACGGCTTTCTCTGCTGCCCGTACATACGGCTCAATGGCAAGCTCTTTTTGTCCGGCGGCAAACTCTTTGGCGTAATGTTCAGTATATAATTCAATCCTGTCGGTTCCTGTATCGGCAGCGGCGGCCACCATATCTTCCACCGGATCTACAAAAATGGATACGCGAATACCGGCTTGTTTAAAAATTGCAATCGTTTCTTTCAAATAAGCGGCGTGTGCCCTCGTATCCCAGCCATGGTTACTGGTGAGTTGGCCAACAGCATCCGGTACGAGTGTAACCTGATCCGGTAAATTTTTCAATACCAGCTCTACAAAGGAGGGCTCCTTGGGGTTGCCTTCGATGTTGAACTCGGTGTGGATCACTTTTTTCAGCGCGTAAACATCGTTGTAACGAATATGCCTTTCATCCGGGCGGGGGTGTACTGTAATACCATCAGCACCGAAACGCTGGATATCTATTGCGGCCTGAACCACATCGGGATTATTGCCTCCCCTGGAATTTCGGAGCGTAGCAATTTTATTGATATTGACTGAAAGCTTGGTCATGAGGATGTAAAGGTAAATCCATTTTTCAACATGACGGGAGGGGATGAGGATGGGGAAATAATGGGGAGGAGGGAGAAGTAAATGTTTAAAAACGGGTGAGGTGGGATGAGGGTGATATATTTACAACGGGTGGGCACGAAGGTGCGTTATTCATACATCTTCGCAGGAGCATTAATTTATTTTCACATCGATAAGATGGCGGATAGCCACGGAAGCGCATACAGCACCAAAGGTTGCGGGTAGGTAAGAAATGGTGCCGTAAGCTGATTTTTTATACAAGGTGCCATCAGTGAGCATCAAACTTTCCTTGATGGGCAGTTCGGGTGAGAACACAACCGTAATGCCTTTGTAAATACCATCTTTCTTTCGGAGTGTTTTTCTGATTTGCTGTGCAAACGGACAGTGATATGTTTTTGAAATATCCACTACTTTCAATTGAGTAGGATCCAATTTGGCACCGGCTCCCATACTGCTCACAAACGGAATTTTTAATTTGTAGGCCGTACGCATGAACGTGAGTTTAGGCGAAATACTATCAATGGCATCAATGATGAAATCGGGTTTCGTTTCAAGGAGTGATTCAACATTTTCGGGATATACAAAAGAACGGATTACATTCAATTTTAATTCCGGGTTAATTTCCATTAACCGTGCGGCCATAATATCGGCTTTGTATTGTCCCTGATTGGTAGACAGTGCAGGCAGTTGCCGGTTTCGGTTGGTAGCATCTACCACATCCCCGTCAATAATGGTCATGGTGCCAACACCACTTCTGCAAATAAACTCTGCGGCATAAGAGCCCACACCGCCCATTCCCACAATCAGTACATGAGCATTCGTGAGCAGTTGCACATTCTCTTCACCTATCAATAAACTTGTTCTGCTGAGCCAGGAGGTATCCATATTAAGTAAATTCAATTCCAAAAACCCGAAAATAATTCTGATGTATTTGCTGCACAAATTTAGTTATGCTTTCACCCCGAATCTTAGATGCTTCCCTGTACACCTCTTCAATGAGTATAGGGTCGTGATCTGTTTCTATAAACACCGATTCCGCAGGAACATGNNTACGGCAGGGTTGAACAATGCTTTTCCAAACGATAAATAATTATGATGTTTAATCAGTAATTCGGCTATATGTTTATTCCGGTTGAAACCATGAAAGATAACGGGAACGCGCACCTTCACCTCCTGAAGCATCTGAACAATTTCCGCATGTGTGCGAACCGCATGAATAATCAGCGGTTTGTTCACTTCATTGGCCAGCTCGATATGAGCAGCAAAAACAGTTTTTTGTAAATCCAGCGGGGTGGTACAGATTGTATCCAGTCCGCATTCTCCAATCGCTACCACTTCAGGTTGTTGAGCGATATGCGTTAACTGACTGAATGCCTCTTTCCAGTTAGTTGCATCAATAAACCAGGGGTGAAGGCCTGCAGAACAAACGGCAGGAAGCCGGGCATCAAACTGTTCATGCATATTCAGTATGTGCCAGTGAGCATCGGGACGCGGTATATGGGTATGCAGGT
>DPFD01000136.1 GCA_003534175.1 Chitinophagaceae bacterium | reverse complement strand
ATGATGGTACAGATGCCGCTACACTGGATTTTACCGGTGCTACCCTCACGGGGATTGTAGGCGGTGATGATGTAAGCTTCGGCGGTACGGCCGTATTTGAAGATGCTAATGCAGGAAACGATAAAGACGTGATTACGGCTATTACCGTATCCGGGGTGGATGCTGCCAATTATACGCTTACTCAACCCTCGCTTACCGCAAGCATTTTCCCTTTGAACCAAACCATTACTTTTGATCCGCTTGCTCCTAAAACCACAGCAGATGCACCGTTTGCTTTAACGGCTACGGCGTCTTCCGGGTTAACAGTAGAATATACCAGTTCCAACCCGTTGGTGGCTTCCATAAGCGGAAACACCGTAACCATTAACGGTTCAGGTACTACCACCATTACCGCTTCTCAGCCGGGTAATTCGAATATCAATGCAGCAACTCCGGTAGATCAGTTATTAACCGTAACTGCGGCTCCCTCTACTGTATTGTGGACGTTTACCGGCCCATCTGCTGCTCCATCAGGTGTGCCTTCAGGAGTAGCCATATCTGACATAAGCCGTGGCAATGTATTTGGACCCAGCCCGAATGCACTGTTAACTACTACCTCACCGTCTTCAGGTTATACTGGTGTTTCCGGTACCGTAAATGCAGGTACACCTTCCAGAACAGGGGCCCTGGATGTAGACCTGAGTGCTTATTTTGAATTTACAGTTACACCCGATAACGGAAAAATTGCAACGTTGAGTGATTTGTCTTTCGGAACGCGCTCTACATCTACCGCTCCTCAGGCGTTTACTATCCGCAGCAGCAAAGATGGATTTACCAGTGATATCATGACCGGTTCTATCAACAACAACAGCGTTTGGTCATTGAAATCCGGTGGTTTTACTACTACCAACGTGGCATACTCTAATCCGGTAACCTTCCGTATTTACGGACACAGTGGTACCGGCAATGCAGCAGAAAACACCACCAACTGGCGAATAGATGATCTGAGCTTTGAAATTTTAGTGGATAATATGCCGGTGTGTGGAACACCTGAAGCAGGTACCGCTACCAACAACGGAAGCGCTGCTTTCTGTGTATCCGGTTCTACCAGTCTGGAAATTACAGGGTATACCAATCCGGATGAAATTGACGGTATCAGCATACAATGGTATAGCTCTACCGATAACGTAGACTTCCAGCCTGTATTAGGTGCCAACAGTCCGGTACTTCAAACAGCAGTATTAACACAAACCACTTATTTCTATGCAGAAGTTTCCTGCAGTGTATCTAATGAAACGGATATCTCTAACACTCTAACGGTAACGGTTAACCCATTACCGGTTGCAGAAATTTCTGGTAACCTGTCTTACTGCACCGGTGGAAGCACCACGCTTACGGCTTCTGCAGGCGATAGCTATCAGTGGTACGATGTAAACGGCATCATGGTGGGAGAAACCAACAACACCCTAAATGTAACCGTTGCCGGAAGCTATTATGTAGAAGTGACTGCCAACGGTTGCTCTGCAAATTCTAGCGTAGTGAATGTTACAGAAACTTCTGCTCCTGCAGCTCCGGTGGTGAGCGGTCCAACGAATGTGTGTCCTTACCTGGATACCAACGAAGAAGTGGTGTACACCATTGATCCGGTTCCGGGTGCTACCAGTTACAACTGGACGGTTCCTCCATCTGTTTCAATTGTTTCAGGTCAGGGCACAACCACCCTCACCGTAACCATTGGAATGAACCTGATGAACAGTGCGAACAAACAAATTCGTGTAACAGCGTCGAATGATTGTGGTACGAGTCCGCTAAGTATTTTCTATATGCTCGTACAGGCACCTCAAACACCGGAGCCTATTTCAGGTCCTAACGACGCGTGTGATTTCATTGATTCACCCACACCGGTTACTTACAGTATCCCTGCAGTAACTGCTGCTACCTCTTATTTATGGACAGTACCTGCCGGCGTTACCATAGTAAATAACAACGGAACCAGTATTGATGTTACATTTGATAACTCCTTTGTTACAGATGCCATTACCGTTCGTGCATTGAACAATTGTGGCGTAAGTAATGCACGTGCCATTACAGTTTCAAAAACCAACCCGTCGGCTCCCGGTTTAATTACAGGACCTACCAGCGTATGTATGTTGTTGCCTACCCCGCAGAATCCATCTGGCGTACCGGCAACATATTCCGTGAACACTGTAGGAAATAACACCTATGTGTGGTCTGTGCCGAACGGTGCTACCATTACCAACCAGGGCACAACACCCGGAACTTCATTTATTGAAGTATCGTTCGATAACACCTACACCAATGGAAACATCGGGGTGTATGCTGTAAACGGCTGCGGTAACAGTTCGCTGCGTACGTTGAAGTTAACCAGACTGCGTCCGGAAGCTCCCAGTGGTATTGACGTTACAGAAGTGCAAACCTGCCCGGGCAGATTGATTACATACAGCCTGAGTGTAATGCCATCAAACGCGAATTATGTTCAGTGGACAATACCTGCGAATGGTACCATTGTAAGCGGACAAGGAACTTCTTCTATCACGGTTTCATATGATGATGCGGCCATTGACGGAAATGTTACCGCCACCGGTGTTAACGGTTGCCAGAACAGCTCAACCCGTACACTGCGTGTGAAACTGAGCGCCTGCGAAGCTCCGCCACCACCGGCTCCGTTTGTACAGGACGGCGGTGTGAAAGGAGTAATCGGTACTTCGGTGAAAGCACTGAACGCAACCATCTTCCCTAATCCAACCACAGATGTAT
>DPFD01000106.1:3676-4073 GCA_003534175.1 Chitinophagaceae bacterium | reverse complement strand
CCGCCTTTCAGTATTGTACCGACAATGCCGCCATGATTGCCATCACCGCGCATTACAAATTTCTGGCAGGAGACTTTGCAGGTATGGATGTAACACCTGCTGCACGCAGTCAATGGTAAATATGCCCAACCCCTATTTTCAATTCAAACAGTTTACAGTTCAACAGGCGGTGAATCCCATGAAGGTTACTACCGATGCCTGCATTCTGGGTGCTTTAGCTAACGAATGGGTGCGAACACATGGTTCATTGTTTGTACGCGGGTTGGATGTGGGAGCAGGTACAGGCCTATTATCGCTGATGCTGGCGCAGGATACGCCACTGAAAATGGATGCTGTAGAAATAGACCTTGAGGCTGCAGCGGAATGTGCTGCCAATATACAGAACTCCACTTATGCA
>DPFD01000106.1:0-3648 GCA_003534175.1 Chitinophagaceae bacterium | reverse complement strand
TTCCGGTTGTTCGGGACGCCTATGATATCATAATCTGCAATCCACCTTTTTTTAAATCATCCCTACCATCGCCCGATGCCGGTATCAATCGCGCACGCCATGAAGACGGTCTGAGTATAAACCACCTGCTGCAGGAAATAAATTTGCGGTTACAGGAACAAGGGATTGCATTTGTGCTAATGCCGGCCAACCGGGATGAAGCGTTCAGAGCAAGTGCCACGCAGGAAAACCTGCATATAGATACCTCGTGGTATGTACAACATACCGATCATCACAAGCCCTTCAGGGTAATCTATCAGTTGAGGAAGGATGAGGCAGTGGAAATCAAAAGGACACTAATCATCAGAGATAACCACAACGCATACACGAATGTAATGTATGGCTTAATGGAACCGTTTTATCTACACTGCTGATCGGGCTTACTGCACTCCGGCATATTCTTTCATGTAATCAAACTCTGGGGTGAGTGTACCATCCTGTACAATTGTAGCTCTGCGGATGATATCGCTACCGCCTTTGAACAAATCGGCCAGTACATGTTTTATCAGTTGTTCGCCAAAATACCGGCTGGCATCGCGCGGCAGTTCATTGGGTAAATTACCAACCGCCATAATATCCACTGAACCGGGCAGGTAGGGTGCTGTTTTAGTGAATTGCTGCTTATCCACCCCATACACCGGATCCTCAATGGTGGAATCACCCAGGTTACAGGGAACCGACCCGTGCATATCATCCGTTACATCCGCAATGGTTTGTATGCGAAAATCAGGCTTACTGATATCCTCCATCTCGAATAACCGCGGGATATTCTTATCCCAGTAAATGCCATTCATCAATATATCGGTATGCGGGATATACCGGCGAAACTTGCAGGTGTACAGGTGAGGGTTCTTGTGAAAAGTATCACGATGGTATTTCCCCTCAGCATCTTCATACAAATCTGCTCCTTTTAAATGCACGAATACCGGATACTCAAATGATTTTTCGAGGTAATCATCTGGCTCAACTTCGTGTATCCCCATCAGATTCATAATCTCCAGTAGCCCGTGCGCCACCCTGCCGCTACCGGTTACGGCTATTTTAATACGTGGAATTTTCAATCCGAAATACGTATGAATCAGGTATTGGAGGTTTTTGGAGGAATTCACTTTGGGCAATTCATACGCTCCGGTTCTTAATCCAAAAGCCCGCATGCCATTGTGCGCTCCTACGATGCCTGCAAAAAAACCAAATCCGATAATCCTTGCTCCATCATTATGTTCGAGGCATTCGTAATCAATCAGGGTGATGCGCTTACGGATGATTTCCTGCAACAGGGCCTGATTATAGGGTTGCAGCTTTTTAGTGTGCGAGAAAAATAAGTACGTTTTTCCTTCAATCAGCATGTGCACCGGCACTTCTTTGATACCGAAAAGGATATCACAATCAGATAAATCTTCCTGTAGCATGATTCCGGCGCTCTCGTATTCGCGGTCGCTGAAACACCGGCCGGGTGATGGCTGAACCACTACGGTAATATGTGGCTGGTGTATTTTTAACCACCGACATTGTGATGGCGTTAATGCCACCCGGTTATCTGTTGGAACCTTTCCCTCACGTATTAATCCGATCTTCAAAGTATATTGATTTTGAGGCGCAAGTTACGATTATTACGCTAGACGACAGGCTATGAAAAGTTTAAAAATATGTCTGTGTTTTTGGTAGACAAATGGTATTGACGTAATATTGCACCCGCTTCGCACACATGCCCAGGTGGCGGAATTGGTAGACGCGCTGGTTTCAGGTACCAGTGGTGAAAGCCGTGGAGGTTCGAGTCCTCTCCNNAATCTGCCGTTCGCAAGAATGTGCTGGTTCGATTCCAGTCCTGGGCACCTGATAATCCCGATGTTTTAAAACGCATCGGGATTTTTTATTGCCTTAATTAAAACGTAGTTAAAATTTAATACACTGAATTGACTGCTGTTGCCCATCGAATCAGCTAAAAACAAAAGCATTCATTATTACGGGATTAGCATTACCTTTGCATCAGTTCATTATTTAAGCGGCATTAACAGCCGGAATACCTCCTGCCCTTACCATCAGCGAATATCCACGTTTTTAATGATGAAGTTTAGCTTCATTCCCGCACCGAAAATTTTAAAAAATACGTTTTGTTATTTACAGACTTGAAAATTATTCAGCCCATTTTAGATGCGCTGACTGTAGAAGGCTATACAACGCCCACGCCCATTCAACAGGCGTCTATTCCGCATTTACTGCAACAAAAAGACCTGCTGGGCTGTGCGCAAACCGGCACCGGAAAAACGGCCGCATTCGCCATCCCTATCTTGCAATTACTGGCCATGCCCAAGCAAATGCAAAGCAGGGGTGCCCGACCAATCCGTGCCTTAATTCTCACCCCTACACGTGAACTGGCCATCCAGATTCAGGAAAGTTTTAATGCCTATGGCAGACACCTGCGGCTTAAAAACCTCGTAATCTTCGGCGGCGTGAATCAAAACCCTCAGGTAGAAACCCTCAAAAGAGGAGTAGATATATTGGTAGCCACTCCGGGGCGTTTGCTGGACTTATACAACCAGGGATATATTCAGTTAAGAGATGTGGAAATATTGGTGCTGGATGAAGCAGACCGCATGCTAAATATGGGATTTGTACACGACGTAAAAAAGGTGATCACCAAATTGCCGGAAAAACGCCAGACCCTCTTATTTTCGGCCACCATGCCGGATGAAATTCAAAAGCTGGCAAACTCCATCCTGCATCAGCCCGTACACGTTACCGTTACTCCTCCCAGCACCACAGCTGAAACCATAGAACAATGGATGTTCTTTGTGGAGAAACAACATAAGCGGGCACTGCTCGAACATTTGCTAAAAAACACGCAGGCCGATGCGGTACTCGTGTTTACCCGAACAAAGCATGGAGCGGATAAAGTAGTGAAAGACCTTCACCGTGCTGGAATTTCTGCCGAAGCCATACATGGCAATAAATCACAGAATGCACGTCAGCGTGCGCTGACCAATTTTAAAAACCGAACCACCCGCGTATTGGTAGCTACGGATATTGCCGCAAGAGGTATTGATGTAGATGACCTGACCCATGTAATCAATTACGAATTGCCGGAAGTGCCTGAAACCTATGTACACCGTATTGGCAGAACGGGCAGAGCGGGCGCGTCGGGCATTTCATTCTCATTCTGTGAGGCGGAAGAAACGGCTGACCTGCGCGACATTCAAAAACTGATTGGCAAGCCCATACCGGTGAATGAATCGCACCCATGGCATACCACCTTTACTGAAATAAAAAGCAGGCCGGCACCCGGACAAAACCGTGGTCCGCGACCGGAGCGCCGTAAATCACCTTCAGGTTCAACCGGCAGGCCGCATCAGCGTTCATCAACGGGAACGGACAGACGAAGGAGCTATTAGTTTGCTGTAAACGATCAGTTTAAGGATGTGAACGTTTATGCTTAGCCAATGGCAGGGATTATGAACAGCAAAACATCTCGTAAATCGGGTGTGTTTTTCGAGAAGCGTATTAGTACTTCCTTTTCAATGAATTGAAATTTCTACATTCTAACCTATGCACTGGGCGTGTACTACAAGAAATAAACAGTTTACCCATTAAATGAAGAAGAAAAAGAAGAAA